>JAGGYV010000232.1 GCA_021162325.1 Desulfobacteraceae bacterium
CTGTTTGATATTTTTATGAAGGAGAAGAAGGAACCGCTGATTGTTATTACCGACGGTGAAGTGTATGATCTGGATCGTTTAACACCCTACCGGAACACATTGTGGGCGCTTCCTCCGGAATGTGTTGGGAGCATAACACCGCCTTTTGGGCGGGTGGTCACGATTGAGTAACTCACTATTATTGATTTCTTATCTCTAATTTTTGTGTTTTTTTGCCAAAATATTTCAAGACTCAAAAAGTGCGAAGTGACTAAAGTGAGCTAAATTGCCTAAAGTTGAGGACTGCGCTAAACGCGCGATCATTTTATTATAAAAACTGGCAACGCCGGAGGCGTTAACCATAACTTTAGCTCACTTCAAACGTTAATTCACTTTTAACTTTTCCGGTTTATCCGGGTTAGGAATATAATGTTATGAAAAATATGGATCAGCAATCAGCAGCGGTCATATGGCAGGCTGAACAACAGGCAGAAACATTTGATTATGAGAAAGCGCTTAATTGTTTTATCAACCAGCAGGAAAAGGACTATATTTATAAAGCTGGCGTGTACTGGTCTGTTTTTGACTTTGACAAGGGGCTCGATGCGTTAATTGATATCAATGATCCGGATTATATATTCAGGGCTGGCAGGTCGTGGAAAACATTTGATGATACCAAAGCACTTTCCGCACTGATCCAACTGAAGTCTTCAAGATTTATCTACTATGCAGGCATCGAATGGAAATCATTTGATTATGATGCCGGTACCCAGGCACTTTTAAATTTTCGGGATATTGAATTTATTTTTTATGCCGGAGCACACTGGAAGCAATTTGACTGTGACAAAGGCGGCCGGATCATTATTGAGGCCGGACAGCCGGAAGTTATCTATAAAGCGGGCGATCAATGGGAAACATTCGATTATGTCAACGGCTGGCTGGCTTTGGAGGCATCCCTGAGAAAAGGGGCCCGCTGGCGTGGAAAGGCCTTTGAAAACAGGAAGTGGCGAAACGCCCTGCAGAAAATATGGCAGGCGGCCTGTGCTTTGTGACATTTCACCCAATGCCGCCCGCATCGGATTTGAGCCGGGCATGGACCCATCGGTTTTTTATAATAGAATATGATGAATAACTTTAATCCGCCCTATTTACTCCGCAACCCGCACCTCCAGTCCATTCTTAACAGCATCAAACTGCGGCGTCCCATTGTTTCCAGACGCTCAAGGGGCATGCGCAATGCTGCTACATCCCACATACTTGACTGTGGGGATGGCGTGCGGCTTCAGGGATATTTTTCCGGACACAACCCGGGCCAAAAAGACCTATGCATCTTTATTCACGGATGGATGGGAAGTTCCGAATCATCCTATCTTTTATCTGCAGCTGGCACCCTTTGGGATACAGGTTTTGATATTTTCAGGCTGAACATGCGGGACCACGGACTAACGCATCACCTGAACGAAGGGGTATTCCATTCCTGCCGGATTGATGAAGTCGTCGGGGCAGTCAAACGCATACAGGAAATATTCCCCCATAAACGGCTGTTTCTCGCAGGATTTTCTTTAGGCGGCAATTTTGCCTTACGGGTGGCAGCCAGGGCATCGGCAGCAGGCATCAAACTAGAGAAGGTCGTCGCTATTTGTCCGGTACTTTATCCGCCAAATACACTTTTCGCCATGGAAAACGGCCTTCCGATCTATCATCTGTATTTTATGAAAAAATGGCGGAATTCACTGCGCATTAAACGAAAGTACTTCCCCCATCTAAAAGGGCTTAAACGCATATCCGGCTTTAAATCCATCAGTAAAATGACCGACTATTTTGTCAGAAATTTTACTGACTATACTGACATGATGACGTATTTAAAGAGTTATGCCATTACCGGAAAAGCACTGGAAAGCATTCAGATACCGTCTATCGTTATTGCAAGCATTGATGATCCGATAATTCCGGCAAAGGACCTGCTGAATCTGTCAACTCCGGATTATCTGAAGGTTGTAACAACGAAATATGGGGGACATTGTGGATATCTTAAGGATTATTTCCTGAGAAGCTGGGTTGACCAGCAGCTGATAAAACTTTTAGGACAGAGTAGACAGAGGTAGACAGAGGGACGCCCTTTAGATTTGTATATTTATATGCCGTTCGAATCATGCTATTAACATTTTATGCCAAGAAAAGCCGGAATAGACGCACCGGGAGCAGTTCACCATATCATAGCCAGGGGGCACGGGGTCGTTGCGGCGAGGATTTATTTTTTATTCAATCCGAATATAGTGGGTCCCTGCAAGCAGCGAAATACTGTCTTCACAATTTAGACAAAGACTGCTGGAGACACCTTAAAACGTTTACTCAATATTTTTATCTGACGAATATTTAGCTGACGTTTACCGGATAAAAGTTCTGATATAACTCCCTGGCTTCCGATTTCGTGAAGATCCGACTGCTTCATGCCATGTTCTTCCATCAAAGTTTTAAGCGTGTCTATCGGGTTACCCGCCATCTCGTTAATATATTGAGATTCATATATTTCAACCAGGCTTCCAATTGTCTCCATCAGAGAAGCCAAGGGATGGCTCTCATTATTGCCCACTTCATCAACAAGCCTGTCAAGCAGATTGACCAATCGATTGTAGTCTTTTTTATTATGTGGCACTGAAAATATGGGCTGAATTTCAGGCCAAACTTTAGCAATTTCTTTAAATTGGGTATTCATTATTCCCTCCAGGATCCTCGATCATATTCTTTATGAGCAAGAATATACCGAATATAAATCCGATGCGTATTATAGTGTATTGCTGCAATCAAACGGGCTTTATTGCCTCCTATATTAAAAACAGTCAAATTACCGACAATATCGGCACTCGGAAAAGTTTGCCTGAGTTCGTTTAATGAATTAAAATCAGTTCGCTTGACGATCCGATACCAAGACTCAAGGGCAGTGGAACAATCAGGATGTTTTTTAACAAATTCAAGTATGCGCTTTCGAGTAATAATGTGCATATAAAAAAATATCTCAGTCCGAGATAAATGTCAATAAAATAAAACCGGCAGGAATACAAACTTTTTCAGAAATACAGCATTGCCATTCGCCTTTCCCGTCAAAGGATTATAAAAATTAGCTTAAGAATTTTCCATATTATTTCAACTTTGGATCAAACGCCCTCACTTTTTTAATAAACGCAGCCTGCACCGTCTGTGACGTCTGGTCGCGATAGCGGAGCCGGACATAGAGATCCGAAATCTCAGTGATGCTGTTTTTCAAATCCGGACGTTTTTTTGAAACATACGCCGCATAATCCACGGGTCCCTGTCCGGGTTTACGTTCAAATCCGGCCCGGGTCAGTTTTTTGCAAAAACGGACATAATATGTTTTAACGGCATCCGGTTTTCGGCGGGAAGGGGTTAATACAAAAAAAGCATACCCACCGACAATCATGCCGACCAGTACCAGAAGAAGAAGCAACCCTTTGAGTGATGCATTCCAATCACCGGATGTAAAACCAATTTTCTCCAGAAGCGCCTGTTGCTCATAATAGGAATATCCTTCAAACAAAGCGCTCCAACGGGTACTGACCGCGTCCCATCTTAAACGGATTTGTTCGAGAATGTCCGACCCGAAAATATCGAATATGGTGCCAAGATATTTGCGTGCCAGAGAGCCCGGCAGGTCCCAGGGCGGCAACGCGCCTTCCATTCCCTCTAAAATACGATCCGGCGCCACAACCGCCGTGGGGTCTACACGGCACCAGCCTTTTTCCGGATGCCAAAACTCTACCCAGACATGGGCATCGGACTGGCGGACAAGCAAAAAGTTTGCATAGGGATTAACCTCGCCGCCCTGGTACCCGCCGACAATCCGGGCAGGAATTTCCACCGACCGAAGCATAAAGGCAAATGCCGACGCATAATGTTCGCAAAACCCTTTTTTTGAATTAAAAATAAAATCATCCACTGAATTTTTACCCAGCCGGGGTGGCTGCAATGTATAGGAAAATCCACCGGCCCGGAAATAATCCAGAATCCGATCGACTTTATCATCCACATTACGGGCATTTTCGGTAATTCGTTTTGCCAGGTTACGGGCTTTTGGATTAATTCCCGCAGGAAGACGAGTCAATTGACGAAGGGCCCACCGGTTTGCCTCTTCAGCCCGGTAGATAGTGTTAGAAATCATTTCATACCGCAATTTCCGGTTGACTGACCGCCGGGCGCGAAGCGTGTAATCCTTTGTCAGTTTTGCCGACGGCGGAATTTTTGCCGGCATATCCAGGGCAAACAGCCACCGGTTGTTATGGGGTTCAAGTGTTATCGTGTAAGAAACAGGATTCTTTCCTTCGGGCAGAACTGAATATTCCCGGGCCCGTTTATCCGCAGACCATTTGCGGCCGTCAAACGTTTGAAATACAATCCCCCGCCAGTAAAGCAGATGCGCCGGCGGAATATTGCCCTTAAATATCGCCCGAAACGCCACCTCATCATTTTTCACCAGATTTGCCACACTGCCCGGTGCCAGATGATCTGAAAATCCACTTTTGCCGGTACCCGCCAGGGACAATCCAAACAGGCTCCCCTGGATTCTGGGAAACAGGAAAAACAATAGAATCATCAACGGGATGGCCTGGGCCATGATCAGTGCCGAAAGCTTTAGATGGGCTTTAAAACGACCGGACGGATCATTAATTCGAATTAAAACCGCAGTGGTGATGCTGACGGAAACCAGCATATAAATCGTAATGGCAAGTGTTTCCGATAAAAAAAGGCTGGTGATCACAATAAAATAAGCCAAAAAAACGGTAATCATCCGATCACGATGAGACAGAATTTCAAAAGGCTTCAACGCTGCCATAACAGCCAGCAGGCCAAGATATGCATTTTGCCCTGAATGCGTGTTATAAGTAAAACCAAGACCGGCAATCCCGATGACCGTTAGAATCCGCCGAATATTTTTTCCCGGGCGGGGCCAGTTGAGCTTTAACGACAGCAGCATATACCCCCACAGGAAAGCACACCAAAGAATAATCCAGAGGGGAAGCCGGCCGATGTGCGGAAAAATCGCCACAATCAGGGCGACGATAATCGGGAAAATTATTTTTTGCTCATTATTCATTAATTAAATAGGGGTTTCGTTTCTTATCTCTGATTTTTGTGTTTGTTGGGCAAACTTTTTTGACAAACTCAAAAAGTGTAAAGTGGCTAAAGTGATCTAAAGTGCCTAAAGTTAGGGTACACATGAACGAACCGGCAGAAATTTTTATTTCAGCCCGGAAAGGGCTTAACATACCAGCCCCGGGCAACACCCGGGGGACGAATAAACAAAAAAAACAGCCATGAAAAAGCGTGACATTTTTTACATGGTTTTGCCAGAACCAATGCATTTATTTCATTTGTATATTATGCGGCGCCCTTACAGGGTGCAAAATATGATATATGAATACCCGGGGCTTTGCCCCGGGCTTTTATGCGTGTCCCCTTCAGGGACGACCCGACCCCGGATTGACTGCGCAAAATGCGCGATCATTTTTATTTCTTCTACCTTTTACAAATGCCGGATTACGCTCTACGAGCTAATCCAGCCTATCTTATACCTCAATGTCATAAGCTTAAGCCATATACATAGGGGAGGGGTTTATCCCCTCCCGGTATGATTTGCCATTTTGCGGGAGGGGATAAACCCCTCCCCTACAGAGTTAATAGCATTGCCTTAGACCTTCCACCTTTCATTCCAACCCGTAAAACGCCAATGCTTTCAAACACGCATGCTTATGCCGCTCTCCGTTGCCCGGCGCAATCGTCTTTCCGGGAAGCAACAATCCGTATTCCGCATTCATGTTATGCGCTTTGAGCACCATGTCCGTCAGGCGCGACAGTTTACGTTCCATTTCATCTGATTTCACGGCATCATAATCAAGCATTACCGACATACCACTGTCACCGGAAAATTCCTTTGTAAACATACCCAGGCCCCGGGAAAAACTTTTCCATGAAATCCGGCTGACCGGATCACCGGGCTGATATGGCTTCAGACCGGCAAAATCATCCACACCCCGCTGAACTGAATTCCCATCGGCGTCATCCCCCCCCTGGCTTCCGGCAAACCGGAAAGAACCGGCAACCGGTTTTGGATAAACCACACACGAAACATCCGGCATTATCACGGTCCACGCCTTAAACAACCCTAAAGGGTAACGGCTCCAGACGGTCATTCGGCCGGGGGTGAAAATTCCCCGAAACTGTGTGGAAATTTTTACGGCAACCGGTTCATCTTTTTTGGCAAATATATTTTCAACAACCGGATATTCTTTTTCCATCATAAACCCGATGGCCCGGCGGTTAAAAGATTCGGAACGAACCAGAAATTTAAACCGGGCGGTCTTACCAGCAAAAACCGAATTCGCGGATACAGAAAGGATCTTGATGCCCAGCATGTTCCGATACGTATGGATCATGGAGACCAGGGTAATACTGCCCAGAAGAAACACCAGCAGAAATCCGAGATTATTATTGTAATTGATGGAACCGAGGAGCATGGCAAAAAGGATCAGAATAAAAAGAAACCCGTAGGCTGTGGGAAGGATATAGACCCGGTGACGATTGAAAGACAATGGCAGGGTGTCAACTTTCCTGACCGGGGCGAATATCTTTTTAAATAACTTTGTCAAAGGGGCACCGGCACCTGAGAAAAAATTTCCATAAGTTTTTTATTTTTGATTTCAAGCCCTTCGGACATGGAGCGCAATCGGTGGCCCACCACCCAAGGCAGCACCACCTGGAGGTCTTCCGGAACCATGTAATCTCTTCCATGCAGATGGGCCCAGGAACGGGAAGCCTGCTGCAACGCAAGGCCGGCCCTCGGGGACAGCCCGACATGAAAGTGGGGGGATGTCCGGGTAAAATGGATTATGTCCTGCAGATAGTCGATAAATGTGTCCGATGCATGAACGTCACTGATTTTCGCCTGAATGCTGAAGACATCATCATGCATCATACAGGTATCCATTGCATCGAGTACCGCCTGGGCGCCTTCCCCTTTTAAAATCATTTTTTCCGCCGCACGGTCCGGATATCCCAGTTTAATGCGCATCAAAAACCGGTCCAGTTGGGATTCGGGCAAAGGAAACGTTCCGGAATGTTCCTGGGGATTCTGGGTGGCAATGACGAAAAAAGGCTGTTTTAATGCACGGGTTTCGCCCTCAATGGTTACCTGCTGTTCTTCCATGGCTTCGAGCAGTGCACTCTGGGTTTTGGGCGTGGCACGATTAATCTCATCAGCCAGCAGGACCTGGGTAAAAATCGGGCCGGGATGAAAATGAAACGTTGCGGCATTCTGGTCAAAAATTGAAATGCCCAGAATATCTCCGGGCAGCATATCACTGGTAAACTGAATCCGTTGAAAATCCAGGCCCATGCATTTGGCCAGGACTTTGGCCATGGTGGTTTTACCGATTCCGGGCAAATCCTCGATCAGCAAATGCCCCCTGGCAAACAGGCAGGTCAGGGCCAGACGGATCTGGGGTTCTTTTCCCATTAAAACACTGCTGATCTGTTTTACAATGGATTCAAATTCTTCGTTCATAGAGGTATGTCTTTCCTGTAAAAAATCCCCGTGAATTCAATCTTTTACTGCTATCAGTGACAAACTCGTAAAAAGTCAGATTCCGATGGCAAAGTATAAAAGTTCACCAAATCTTAAAAATTGGCAAGGCGCGCAAATTCGTCAGTGATGATTTGTACTTAGCGTACCATGAAGAAACGAAGGATGCAGCGCAACACAGAATTTGGACTTCCAAATAACTCGTCCATAATCTTTTGAAATGATTGACAAGTTATTTTTTCATACAGTGGTGATGCGTCACCATGAAAAGCTTTTTACGAAGCCATCATCAGTATTGCTTAGATAAAATACCATGTCAAGAAATGTGGCTGGCTTCTTCAGCGCAATCGAAATCTATTGACACGGATTCATCCTTATCCTATTTTAAAATTTAGGTTGGTTGACCAAACAATTTTCGAGGAAGACCTTTTGGGACGCAAAAGCAACGCCAATGAACGCAGAAAACAAATTCTGCAGGCATTATATGAATGTCTGTCGGAAAAAGGCCATGAACGGGTCACGATCAAAAAAATTGCCCAAAGGGCCGGGCTGCCGCATGGTGTAATTCATTATTACTTTACCGACAAGGATGAAATTATTGCTGAACTGGTCCAAACCCTGCAGGAAACCTATTATAATCAATGGGACAAACTTCTGTCGACCATTTCAGGCGACAGTAAAAAAATTCCGGCGGCCATAGATTTTCTGGCAGAATCCATGGTTCTTGACCCCGGCCTGAACCGGGTGCTGTACAACCTGGTGCAGATGGGGTTTGAACGCAAACCGGTCAGGGACGCCATGAAGCAGGCGTATCAAATATACCGGCAGCAATTGGCGGATCTGTTTTTTAAGGATTTGCTGGCAGCGGAACAACATGCATCCGCCACCGCCCTGCTCGCTATGGTTGAGGGGTTGGCCCTGCAATGGATGATCGAGGAAGATATCATCAAACCGGCGCAGATTAAGGCGTTGCTTAGAAAAGTTCTGATATAACTGACGCCTGAGTTGAACGGTTTAGATCAAATAGGGTTTGAACAAAACATGCTTCAATTGTAACTTTTTTTCTGTCATTGCGAGCCACTCCGGTGACGTCGCAGGGACGGACACGAGCGAAGCAATCTCATTAAAAACAGCGAATTACTTCGTTGTTCGGTATCTTCTCAAAAAAATCGAACACGCTTTACATTGTGAAACGTTACTGGATGCCCGGACTTATTGAGATGCTACGTCGTTCGTTCCTCCCTTCTCGAATGACGGCATGAATTTAGAGATTTTCGTTCAAACATTAAAAAAATCAATCAACCCGCAACCTTTCCAAAATGGAGGCATATGATGAAATATATCGGTAAAAACACCAAAGATAAAATCTTTCAACAATTTTCCGACCATGTATCTTCCGGAAAGGCCGATTTTTTCAAAAGCGTGGGCATTGATTTTGTGTTTGGCCGCAGACAGGGCCCCTATGTATGGGATGCGGAAACGTCCAACCGGCTGATCAATTGTCATTGCAACGGCGGCGTGTTCAACCTGGGACACCGCCATCCGGAAATCATCGACACCCTCAAACAAAGCCTTGATGAACTGGATATCGGAAATCACCACCTGATCAGTGAAACCCGGGCAATGCTCGGACAAAAGCTTGCCGACCTGTCTCCCGGTGATCTTTCATGCACGGTATTCGGCGTCAGCGGCGGCGAAGCCATTGACCTGGCTGTAAAACTGGCCAGGGGACATACCGGAAAACAGAAAATCATTTCCGCAAATGGTGCCTATCATGGCCACACCGGACTTGCCCTTGCCACCGGCAATGCCAAATACAGGGACCCTTTTGGCCCGAATCTTCCGGGATTTGTTCAGGTCCCGTTTAATGACAAAAAAGCGTTGGCCGCATCTGTTGACAAAGACACGGCAGCCGTAATTTTTGAAACCATTCCGGCCACCTTCGGCATGCCAATCCCGGAGCGTGATTTTTACACGTATGCCCTTGACCTGTGTCATCAAAACGATGCGCTGCTCATTCTCGACGAAGTGCAGACCGGACTGGGCCGAACCGGTACCATGTGGGGTTTTGAAAATTTTGATGTGGTGCCTGATATTTTTATTACCGGCAAAGGGTTGTCCGGCGGTATTTACCCGATCACGGCCACCTGCTTTAAGCCGGAACTGGAATCTTTTTTTCAAAAAGACCCCTTTGTTCATATTTCCACGTTCGGCGGGGCTGAAGTGGGGTGCCCGGTGGCGATGGCAGTCCTTGACATTACATCCCGCCCCGGTTTCCTGGAAAATATCCGTGACCTGGCGTTAATTTTTAAAAACGGATTTGAACGACTGAAGGCAAAACACCCTGAAATTTTAGTGGGCCTCCGGCAGCTTGGACTGATGATGGGAATCGAAATGGTCAATGAACATTGCGGCCCCATTCTATCCAAAACACTCTATGATAACGGCATTTTAAGTGTTTACGCAAACAACGACACCCGAATCAGCCAGCTCCTGCCGCCCCTGATCATAGATGAATCCATTGCCGAAGAGATTCTTGATCGCGTGGACAAAGGCCTGAATGACGCCAAAAAATTCCTTGAGTTATGAACATGTTGTTCTCACATACATAAGATATGGACTGGGTGCGTATTTCCTGGTCCAGGGATCTTCCGTTCCGCCGACCCGATACGCTTCACTGTTAAGCTTTCGACACACACCTGCGATATACGCATGTAAATCAGGTCGGATATTTTTATTGATCAGAGGCTCACGATTCTTTGTACTGAATATCAGATGCAAAAGAATCCTGGATAATGATTGCGCCATACAAATACCTCTTGTTTATGTCACGCCCTTCTCCTCCCCGGGCGCTGCCCGGGGCTGGTATGCCACGCCCTTTCAGAGGCTGTTTTCTTTTATCCTTCTTCTCCCCGGGGATAGTATGCCACGCCCCTTCAGGGCTGTTTTTTATACCCCTTCATTCCCGTCAAGTACCTCCCGAATTTTTTGGGCAAAGGATTTGACGAAAAACGGTTTTTGAATAAAATTGACCCCTTCTGTAAGAACGCCCCGATGGGCAATGATATTTTCCGTGTACCCGGACATGAACAAAATTTTAATTCCGGGTTTCATGGCGTTTATTTTTTTTGCCAGGTCTTTCCCATTTAAACCGGGCATAATCACGTCTGTTACCAGCAGATGAATTTCTTTTCTGTATTGTTCGGCGATTTGCAGGGCCTCTTCCGGCAACCCGGCGGAAAGGATGGTATACCCATACTTTTCAAGGACTTGATTAACAAGCTTTAAGACCTGTGGATCGTCTTCCACGAGCAGAACGGTTTCAGTCCCAGCAACCACATTGATTCCCGCCACACCGGTTGTTTTCATGCGGCCGCCTGTATAACGGGGAATATAAATCCTGAAAACCGCCCCCATTTTTAATTCACTGTAAACGGTGATGTGCCCGTTGTTTTGTTTTACAATGCCGTATATGGTGGATAATCCAAGACCGGTCCCCTCGCCCACCGCTTTGGTGGTAAAAAACGGCTCAAAAACATTCTCAATGGTTTCTTTGTCCATGCCGGATCCAGTATCACTGACCGACACCATCGCGTATTCCCCAGGGGCAACGCCGACGTGCATCGCGCAATATTCATCATCAAGCACCTCGTTTTTTGTCTCTATGATGACGGATCCTACGCCGGCAATGGCATCCCGGGCATTAACCATCAAATTGGTCATTATCTGGTCCACCTGGGATGGGTCCATATGGATATTCCAGAGAGAGTCTTCCCTCTTAAATTCAATCGCAATATCTTCTCCGGTCATCCGCTGAAGCATCTTCAGCGTACCTGAAACAATGACGTTCACATTTAACACCTTGGGCGTGACAACCTGTTTTCGCGCAAAGGTCAGAAGCTGGCGGGTTAAATGGGCGGAGCGATTGGCGGCGTTTAAAATTTCCAATATTTCATTATAGAGCGGATCGGTGCTTTTAAGCTGTTCCAGCGCCATTTCAGAATATCCGGTGATAACATTGAGCATGTTGTTAAAATCATGGGCCACACCGCCGGCCAGCCGGCCAATGGATTCTACTTTTTGGACCTGGCGCAACTGTTCTTCCGCATTTCTCAAATCCGTTACATCCCGAACAAAATTCAAGGTTGCGGGCTGATCTTCCCAGACAATGCGGGTGGTGTTCATCTGCGCCCATAACACTTTTTCTGACTTGGCAATCATCCGGAAACCGGATTGAGGGGGTACTGTTTCCCCTTTCAAACTTTTGTTATAATTGTCCTGAATGTTTTTTCGGTCTTCCGGGTGGATCAAATCGGCAAATTGCATGTCACTCAATTCTTCTTCCAAATAGCCGGTCAGCCGGACTGTGGCAGGATTGCAAAACTTCATTCTCCCATTCTGGACAATAAAAATGGCATCCCCGGCATGGTCCACCAGGGTCCGGTATTTTTCTTCTGTCTTTTTTCTTTCCCCTATCTCCTTTTCCAGGTCGAGCATTTTCTTTTCAAGCTTGTTCACCAGCCGTTGGTTGTAAAGCTTGAAAAACTCCTTTTCACCTTTTAAATCTGGGCGGCCATTGTTGATGCTTGTTTCCAGAACGTTTCGGACCACATCATGGATTATTTTCATGAATTCATCCGGTTCTGCCGGCTTGACAATAAACCGATCCGCGCCGATCTTTAACGCAAATTCCTCGTCCATGGCATCCGTATATGTGGCGGTATAAAAGACAAACGGAATCTGTTTAAACTTCGCGTCACCCCTGATTTTTTCACATAACTGGAAACCGTCCATCACCGGCATGAGGATATCGGAAATGATCATGCCCGGCAAAGATGCGGCGGCTTTTTCAAGGGCCTGGGCCCCATTTTCAGCGAGTTCAACTGTGTGGCCGTTGCCGGTCAGAATGGCTTTAAGTAACGCCCTTGCATCCGCACTGTCGTCAACAACAAGGAATTTCATAAAATGTCTCCCGTGACCTGCCGAATTTCGAAAATAAACGTTTCCGGATTAATCGGTTTTTCAATATATCCGTTGCACCCGGCGTCAAGCAGTCGTTCCCGGTCCCCGCTCATGGCAAAAGACGTGACTGCAATAATGGGAATACCCCCGTTACTTTCAGAATTTCGGATGGCCTTGAGCACGTCTAAACCATTCATATCCGGAAGTTGAATGTCTAAAAGAATCAAATCCGGTTTTTCCGAAATCACCATCTGTATCCCCTGCGCACCGGTTTCTGCCGTGATCGTTTGATAGCCATTTTTTTCAAGAATAAAGGTGATCAGCTTCATGTTGTCTTCATTATCTTCTATGACCAGAACTGTTTGCATAACCAC
>JAGGYV010000088.1 GCA_021162325.1 Desulfobacteraceae bacterium
ACCATAACTTTAGCTCACTTCAAACTTTAGTTCACTTTTAACTTTTTCGGTTTATCCGGGTTAGGCAATAGTTAATTACCATCAATACAATGTCTGTATTTTTACGAGAGACGTCAGTTATGAAAATTAAATTTAGTTTAGTGATATGTGCTTTGATGATTTTTTCCGGATGTGCGTTAGATCATGATGTCAAACGCATTGAACGCCGTATGTCTCAGCTGGAAACTGAAAACAAATCCCTACAGAATAAAATCCAGCTGTTAAAGATTGATATTGAAAGTCAGGGAACTATCGAAAATAGTTTAAGAGACCTGTATGCCGGGCAGGGGGCTGAATTCTATCAATTTAAAGAGGAATTCAAGCGATTAAACGGCCGGTTTGATGAGATTGACCATCGGGCCAATCAGAACATTCAGGCGCTGAAGGATTCCGTGAAAAATAACGGCACGACGATTGACCATTTTTCACAAACGGTTTTGCAAAATAAAAACCGGATTCAGCGGGTGGAGCATTTTGTCGGTTTTGAGCCCGGGGGAGAATCCGGTGCAAAGGACAAAAACGCGGAGCCGGCCAAGGATAAAATGTCCGAAGACGAGTTGTACAAAGTCTCCAAACAGGCCTATGACCGTGCTGATTATGAAACATCTCGTCAGGGATTTGAAAAGTTTTTGGAAATATATCCAAAATCCGATAAGGCGGACAATGCCCGTTTCTGGATCGGGGAGATTTATTTTACGGAAAAGTGGTATCAAAAAGCGATTATTGAATACCAGAAAGTGATTGAAAACTATCCCAAGGGCAATAAAATCCAGTCCGCATATTTAAAACAGGGAATTGCTTTCCATAAACTCGGAGAAGATACCAATGCCCTGCTGGTTCTCAAAGAACTGATGAAAAAATATCCGGATGCAAATGAAACCAGGATTGCCCGGCACAAGGTCTCTCAGATTGAGTAAAAAATTATCTCAGATTTTTCATATAGCGGATGATTAAGATCGTTGGCATTGATCCCGGGTTGGCCGCAACCGGTGTCGCGGTTCTGAAAGGGACTGGTTTGTCCGTAAAAAGTTTCTCATATGGCACGATTAAGACATCCCCTAAGTATAAACTTGCAGATCGACTCAACCTGATCTACACTAAGCTTTCATCATTATTAGACGATGAATCCCCTGATTTTATGGTGGTGGAAGATGTGTTTTCCGTTGAAAAATTTCCCCAGTCGGGAATAACGTTGGGCAAAGTCACCGGCGTTATATTGCTTGCCGGATGTCGGAAAAATATACCTGTCATGGAGGTCCCCGTTCGTGAGGCCAAGCAGGTTCTGACGGGGAGTGGAAGTGCCGGCAAAAAGCAGTTGGAGGAAAGTGTCCGCCGCCGCCTGAACCATCAAACACCAATCAAGCCTTATCACGCATCGGATGCCATGGCACTGGCAATGATTGGACTCTTTCGGTGGGATTCCCAGTTGTTAACCGACCAGCGCCCCTGATCCGGTTTAGGTTCTTATCTCTGATTTTTGTATTTTTTTGGCAAACTTTTTTAATAACTCAAAAAGTGTGAAGTGACTAAAGTGATCTAAAGTGCCTAAAGTTGGGGACTGCGCGAATCGCGCGATCATTTTTATTATAAGAATTGACAATGCCGAAGGCATTAACCATCACTTTAGCTCACTTCAAACTTTAGTTCACTTTTAACTTTTCCGGTTTATCCAGTTTAGGTTAAAATAACATTCAGCACGGTTACGGACTTTATACGGTAATCATTATGATTGCATACCTTGAAGGAACCCTTTTAAAAAAAGACGCGGATCGTATTATCCTGCTGGCTAACCAGGTGGGATATGAGGTGCTTGTTCCGTTATTCGTTATGGAGACAATTAATGGTAAATCAGTGGGTGATACTGTTTCACTGTTTATTTATTATCACCAGACAGAACGCCAACCCAAGCCGGTGTTGATCGGATTCCATCTGGAAGCCGAACGTGAATTTTTCCTGATGTTTATATCTGTCGAAGCCATTGGTCCTCTCAAAGCGATCAAGGCATTAAATCTGTCGGTTCGCGATATTGCACGGGCCATTGAGTCCAAAAATCTGGCGGCATTGAAACGCTTAAATGGTATTGGAGACAGGACTGCCAGAAAAATTATAGCCACCCTTCAGGGTAAAATGGGTAAATTCGCATTGATCAGGGATGAGGATGACGGCAAGCCTTTGCCGTCTGAGGGTTTTCTTGAACAGGTCATGGGTGTTCTGGTGGATCAGCTGGGCCATAAAATGCCTGAAGCAAAACAGATGGTACAGGCTGCGATGAAACGCAAGCCGTTAATTTCAAATCCGGAAGATCTTTTTGATGAAGTGTATCGGGGTGAAATGCTAAATGAGTGATGATATTATATCCTATTCGTCAGAGCAACAGGGCATTCTGACCAGCGCCGCACTGCCCATTGATCAGGAACCGGAAATTATATCACTCCGCCCGGAACGTCTACATGAATACATCGGTCAGTCCGAGGTTCTGGAGACGCTGGAAATTGCCATTGAGGCAACTAAACAGCGGGGGGAGGCGCTTGAACATGTATTGTTTCATGGTCCGCCGGGACTTGGAAAAACCACCCTTGCCCATATCATTGCCAATGAGATGAACACCAAACTGGTGGTGACTTCCGGGCCGGTCCTAGAGAAGGGAGGGGATCTGATTGGAATGCTGACTCATCTGGAAACCGGTGATGTCTTGTTTATTGATGAAATTCACCGTACCCCCAAGGCCGTCGAGGAATTATTGTATCCGGCCATGGAGGATTTTGCCATTGATTTTATTTTTGACAAGGGGATACACGCAAGAAGCCATCGCTTACAATTAAAGCAGTTTACGCTGGTGGGGGCAACCACCCGGGTTGGTTTGCTGTCAGCGCCGTTAAGGGATCGATTCGGTCTTTTCCGGAGTCTTGATTTCTACAATACGGAAGATCTTGAAACAATTGTCAGGCGTTCTGCGGCATTGCTGAATCTGCAAATTGACAGCAACGGGGCGAATTCACTGGCCCGGCGATCCCGTGGAACACCGAGAATCGTAAACCGTTTGTTGAAACGGGCCCGGGATTATGCCCAGGTACGCGCTGATGGCCGAATCAATAAAAAGTCGGTTACCGAGGCGCTGGCACTGGAGGGGGTTGATGAAGTCGGGCTGACGCCGCTTGATCGCCGTTATTTAAGGACGATCATCAATTACTATAATGGGGGCCCGGTCGGAATTGAGGCGGTGGCCGCAACGCTTCAGGAAGAATCAGATACGCTGGTGGATGTTGTGGAACCGTTTTTGCTTAAAATAGGGTTTATCATGAGAACAGCCGCTGGTCGCCGCGCCTCAGAAATGGCTTACAAACACCTTGGCTTACAGAAACCATCGTGAGAAATTCGGGATAATCTATGATTACCCTTATCACCGATTTCGGGACTTCCGATCCGTATGTTGGAATCATGAAGGGCGTGATGCTTTCGAAAAACCCGTCTGCCGTGATTGTCGACATCACGCATGATATCGCACCCCAGGATATCCCGGGTGCTGCATACTGTATCAATTCCGCTTATCGTTATTTTCCTCCCGGGGCGATTCATATGGTGGTGGTTGACCCGGGGGTCGGTAGTCATCGTGCCATTATTGCGGTATCAATGGCAGGGCATTGTTTTCTGGCACCGGATAACGGCGTACTGAGTCTTATTCTGAAATCCGGTAAAGTTGATTCCATCACAACCGTTGAAAATGACAATTATTTTCTTAAGCCTGTCAGTCAAACATTTCACGGACGGGATATTATTGCGCCGGTTGCCGGCCATTTAAGCAACGGATTGCCGGTTGATTGCTTAGGGTCTGAAATTAAGATGGGTCAGGCGTTATGCCTGGATTTTCCGATGCCCTATCAGTCACAAATCGGTGAAATCGTGGGGACTGTCATCGGCGTTGATCGATTTGGGAATTTAATTACCAATATTGATCATTCGTTTATTCAAAAAATATTCGGTTCTGTGGGTAATCGAGATTTGAAAATCCTGATTGGCGATCATCAGATCACTGGCTTATCTGCCTGTTATCGGGATGTCGAAGCGCAGTCATTCCTGGCAATCATTGGAAGTATGGGGTTTGTTGAAATTTCACTCAATTGTGGAAATGCATCTGAATTTTGTGGGGGATCAAAAGGAAGTATCATCACAATCACCACAGTCAATAGGCCGTGAAGGTTTATGGTGGGTAATTTGTCGGGAAATGGTATAAATATCTATCAGAAAAAACTTGACTTCGGGTCCAAAAAAATGTCATAAATAATTTTTTTAAGTTTGATGTGTTAAATAGACACGGATTTAATTGTATCATCTTTAATCATATAATCAAAACGTGATTCGTGCCAATTGTGATAGACGTGCCGGTGATGAACTGTCTGAAAATAATTCAGTTTTCTCTTGACATCCGGATCGATTTTCATTAATTATCACGAATTAAATTTTTGACAGGAGTTATATATAGTGAAAAAATATACTTACAGTGCCAAGCGGAGCGATATTCAGGAAAAGTGGTGGGTTGTAGATGCCGAAGGACTGGTCCTTGGCCGTTTTGCCAGTGTCGTGGCGGCAAGATTAAGAGGAAAACATAATCCGCTGTTCACGCCCCATACAGATTGCGGTGATTTTATTGTTGTGATTAATGCGGATAAAATTGTTTTAACCGGCAGGAAATTGAAACAGAAAATATATTATCACCACAGTGGTTATATTGGCGGTTTAAAAGAAATAACGGCTGAAAAACTTCTTGAAAAGAGACCTGAAGACCTCGTTCGGTTTGCAGTCAAAGGCATGCTTCCAAAAAATTCTTTGGGGCGTTCAATGTTCAGCAAGTTAAAAGTTTATGCTGGTACCGAACATCCGCATAAAGCTCAGCAGCCTCAAATTTTTGATGTGAAAGCAAGTATTTAAAGATCATTTAATTTAATCATATATTGGAGTAAAGCGTTTAATGGGACAAGAAAATAGTTACTATGCAACCGGAAGGCGTAAGACTGCTGTCGCAAGAACATGGCTGACACCTGGAAAAGGCGAAATTATCATCAATAATAAGCCACTGGATGAATATTTCAGGGTCGATGCTGCAAAACAGATTACCGCACAACCCCTTGAGTTGACCAACACGATGGGAGAATTTGATATTCGAGTCACTGTAAAGGGGGGGGGGACCGTGGGCCAGGCTGGCGCTGTTCGGCATGGTATTACGCAGGCCCTTTTTCTGATGAATCCCGATTTTCGAGCAATTCTGAAAAGAGCGGGTTTTGTAAAGCGCGACCCCAGAAAGAAAGAACGAAAGAAGTACGGGCAGAAAGGTGCTCGCGCAAGATTTCAGTTTTCAAAACGGTAGAATTTATTTATTCAATAAATATTTTAAGGGGATTTGGCATTTGTGCCGATCCCCTTTTTTTTGTTCAGTTTTTTTGTTGTCCGGTTTTTTTGTTTTTCCGGTCATTATTTTTCAAGGCGGTTTTCACCGAACCTCAACTTATTTGTATTGATCATGCGGACTTGATTCCGTCCTGATCTTTTGGCTTCATAAAGCGCATTGTCGGCATCTTTTATTAGCGATTCGGGAGAAAGGCTTTGAGGGGGGATCATTGATGATACGCCGAGACTTAATGTGATAAATGGGGCTACGGATGACGCTTTATTCGGGATTTGAAGCTGTTCAATGGCGGCCCGGACCGATTCAGCAATTTCGAATGCGCCATGCATATCCGTGTTCGGCATGATGATGGCAAATTCTTCTCCGCCATACCGCGCGACCACATCAACCGACCGCTTCACCGTATTTGAGATCGCATCGGCAATGGAACGCAAACATCGGTCCCCGTTTTGGTGGCCATATGTATCATTATATGATTTAAAATAGTCCACATCGCACATAATCAAAGACAGGGGAAGACCTTCCCGTTTAAGACGGTTCCACTCATTATTCAGTTTTTCATTGAATTGCCGACGGTTTGCCACCTGGGTCAGCTCATCAATGACCGACACGATTCTTAAACGTTCGTGGGCGTCCTGGAGCGCTGCTTCCGCCTGTTTATGTTTTGTAATGTCAAAAAAGGAAACAATACTGCTTTCCTGTTCCTGGGGAGAATAAATTTTCATCACAACATGTTTCAAGTCCCGGCCATTGTCTATAAGCAGGCATTCGTATTCGGTCGGCAACGGGAGTCCCCTTTTTTTTTGTTTTGCATGGAATCGCCTGATTCGGTATAAATTTTTACGCTCAATGAATTCACTTAATCGTTTTTTGCCGGTAATTTTATTTTTTGAAAAACCGGTCAGCTCGCAGAATTTTGAATTTGCCATTGAAATGCGCATATTCTTTTCTACAAGAATGGTGGCGGTGCCTGTATTTTCAAAAAGATTTTGATATCTTTTTTGACTTTGCGTCAGTCTCGAAGCTGCTTGGCGCAGCTTTTTGATGGACCTCAGCAAGGCTGACTTCGCCTGTTTTCTGGACGTAATATCTTCGATTGTGGCCATCATTCGTTCATGCCATTGAGTGATCTTGAGTCGGATAATAACATGTTTGATATTGGTGTCTTTATCAACCATTTTGCATTCATATTCGGTTGGTGTGGTGCCGCCCATTTTTTTCCGTTTGGCATGAAACCGCTGAATGCGTTTCAGGTCATCTTTGTAAATTAAATCCGACAGTCTTTTTTTATTGTATAATTCGCTTTTAGAATATTTTGTAAGTTCTAAAAATTTGGCGTTTACCAGAGAGATTCGCATATTATCTTCTATGAGAACCATTGCAGCGCTGCTGTTGTCAAAGATGTTGCGATATCTTACTTCGCCTTTTTGAAGTGCCATTCCCAGTTGTTTTAATTTGTAATTGTCAAGCTCAAGACGGGTAAACCGGTTTTCAGCTTCAGATTGAATGGCGTCGATCCGGTGGAACAGAAAATAGGCGTAAATTAAGAAAAATGTGCATAGAAATAGAAAAATAAGGGGGAGTGAATGAAATCCGTTCACCTGCGTGCGAATGATAATCACCAGCGGTGCGATTAGAGCCGTCGATTGCAGCAGTGCGCGGAAAGTGGTAAACCCATGCTGAATGCCGTTTCCAATAACTGCGATGATTATCAGTAACATCATTGGGGCCGGTGTCGCCGGATCAAGTAGCCACGCCAGGTGAGCAGTGGTGATATCCAGTTGATTGGCGGATATCATGATTTTTTTTGAAAATCCAAGGTTTGTTGTCTGTCGGTAAAGATACAGGTGGAAGAACAGAAACAGCAGGCATGCCAGAATAACGATGAAAAGGGGCACCAAAAGCGGCGGAGCGGCGCTTGTGCTAAAGTAAAGAATGCTCATCAGCGGTAGGCTGAGTCTTGCAATGAGTTGGAGGGCTGGCGCGTTGGCCCTGATTGAATGCAGATTGAATCTGGGGCGTTTTTTGTTTTCAACCCGTTCGATACTGTTTAAATCCAAAACCGTATCGTGTTCAGAATAATCTGAAATAAGGCTGTCAATGTCCACTATCACGCCATGGGGCGGATTATTTATGTTTGGACGAATGTGCACGATAGGGAATAGACCTCGTTCGTTTTGGCGTTAATTTCTAATTCTATTGAAAAAACAGTAATTTGTCAATAAAAATGATCAAAGGTCAGCCTGTTGATTGATTCAAATTTTATGCATGAAAATTTGATTGCCATATCTCTTGAT
>JAGGYV010000219.1 GCA_021162325.1 Desulfobacteraceae bacterium
ATATTTATTGACATCAAAATTTCATTTTATTAGTTTGTGTTTCGATTACAAGGGGCTGTAGCTCAGCTGGGAGAGCGCATGACTGGCAGTCATGAGGCCAGGGGTTCGAGCCCCCTCAGCTCCACCATACAACAAATTAAAAGCAAGGGTTTATAAATAAGCCCTTGCTTTTTTTTGTTATTGAGGCCGATGATTTTGCAAAAAAAGTTCAGCGACAAATGCTGTATTTCTCGATCCTTTATATTCATGCTTGAGATTAATTAATTCATATAGTATTATTTTTATTTGCGATGCAATACCGGCCCGGAAAAAGCGAAACCGGGAAAATTCAATCCTCAAAACTCAAAATCCGGCAACCGGCATTTGAATTTATTGTAAGTGATTAAAAGTGTCATATATGTTGGTGTTTGTTCGTTTAAAAATTAAATATTTATTCAGTGGAGGAATGGTGTGAAGCAAATCAAATTTTTTTATATACTTCTTTTTATTGCAGGTCTTTTGATCAATGGGTGCATGTTCCCTACTGTAAAGTTATTTACGGACGCCTCGGATCCTTTAAAAGAGTATGTTCTTGAAGGAGATGAAACAGAAAAGGTCCTGATGATACCGGTGTATGGGATCATATCCGATATTCCCAACAAGGGAATTATTTTTACTGAACCCAGCATGGTTCAGGATATTGTTTCACAACTGAGGCTGGCCGAAGCGGACCCGGATATTAAGGCGGTTCTCTTTAAAATTGATTCTCCCGGCGGAACCGTAACAGCCAGTGATATTTTGTACCACGAAATTAAGTCGTTCAAGGAACGGACCGGTATTAAAGTGACAGTCGAGATCATGAATGTTGCCGCTTCCGGAGGCTATTACATGGCGCTTCCGGCGGATTTTATCATGGCGCATCCCACTTCGGTGACCGGGTCCGTGGGGGTGATTTTTTTGCAGCCCAAATTTTACGAATTGATGGATAAAATTGGTGTGGGGGTTACGGCTAGTACGTCCGGAAAAAATAAAGATATGGGCTCTCCGTTTCGCAAGGCCACCGATGCGGAAGCAAAAATTTTTCAAGGCCTGACAGATTCCCTTGGAAAACGATTTGTGGATTTGGTGATCGAGCACCGGAAGATCGGGCCTGACGCAGTGGAAAATATTTCCACGGCCCGCATATATCTTGCTGACGAAGCGTTAATGCTCGGATTAATCGATGAAATTGGTTATATTAATGAGGCGATTTCCCGTACCAAGGAACTTGCCGGTCTGGATGAAAACAGTCAGGTCGTTGTGTATCGCCGTGTTGAATACCCGGACGACAATTTATATAATACCCAGTCCAGGTATGGCGCCCTGAAATCCCCGCTGATTGATCTGGGACTTCCGGATATAAGTATTTTAAACCGCGCGGGGTTTTATTATCTCTGGCCGTCGGGGGTTGACGGGAATTAAACGGATGCGCCGTAATATGCTGTTATTGTTGCTAAATTTGATGGCTTCGTAAAAAGTCCAAATTTTGTGTTGCGCTTCATTCTTTGTTTCTTCATGGTACGCTGTTGCTGTTGTTGCTAAATTTACTCGTGTCATGATGTTAGATGTGCTGCTATCAATTAATGTGAGAAATAGTTGAAATCTATAGCTTCCGTGTTTGTGTTGCCAGCAGGTTGTTCTGGGGTTTGCAGCCGACTATTATTGTCTGGAAGTGTTTGGGTTTTCTGATGAATCAGAAAATAGAAGATAAGGTAACTGTAATCAAGGCGTCTTTGCAAACAGCGGGGTTCAGGGTTGCTGGGGCGGGCAGCCGTATTCAGGTAAAACTGGATAACGGATATCCTGTTGATATATTTACGTTAACAAATAATTCGGGCCAGATTCGGGCAAGGATAAAAATCGACGAACCAGATCCGTTCAGAAGACAGGCGGTTGTTGATTTAACTCAGAAGTTGCTTGTCGCTGCATTGAATGGGATTGTCAGCGTTGATCCATTTTGCATGTCACGAGAAGCCGGCGGGGTATATATTTATAATTCTGTCCTGGAACTGGAGAATGGATATTCTGATGATGAACCGATTGAAATTAGCGAAGATGCCGTTGAATTACTGGATACTTGCGAGCCGGCAGTTGATGATGCAGTTGAATTTGAATTTGATTTTGACTTAAAAGAAGACAACCGGCTGAACGTTGGTAAGTCGCTTGCGGAAGTAGCGGTAGAAAATCTGGAAACGGTTGATGCAAAAATGTTGCGTCAGAGTCTGGATATGATGAGTCTGAAAAGATCAAGCGCCGTCCGGCTGTCTGTGACCAGGATCTTTCGCAGTGCGACGGAAGTGGGTGAGCTTGAACAGGCAATCAAAAAGGAAGCTAAAAAAATTGTGACGCAGGAAGACCGGATGGAACTTCAGGCGCTTAAGGCGTTATGTGCGAACGGGTTTCTGGATCCGATTGTGGATCTGTTATGGCAGGAAGTCTTTAATGATCAGTATTAATGCCGTATCTTTAGCGCAGCATTAAATCCCCGGCCGGTTGAAACGGACCAAAATGACGGGTTGTTAAATTGAACCAGACTATAAATGATAAGGTCTCTATAATCAGAGAAAGTTTTCAGTCAGGGGCGGCCGACCTTCTGGAAGTATCCGGATCATTTCGGGTGGATTTCGGGTCTGGTCAAACTGTTTATATCTATGTAGAAACCTATGATCATGCGATAACCGCGCGTTTTGAATCAAAAGAGGCCGATTCTGACAAGCGGCAGGATGAGATTGATAAACTGCGGGCTGCCCTTGTCAAAGAGATTCGTTTTGCCGATATCAGTGAATTCCATGAAGCGCAATCCGGGAGTGGCCGCTTTGTTTATACCGCAAGTGTGCGTATGGATGAATCGGTATTCTTTCATGAAACAATTGTTATTGGGACGGATGCGCCTGATATTAAGGCGGTTTCGTTGGTTGAGGGAGAAGACGAACGTATTGCCGATGTGCTTGATTCTGATACAGAAAGCACAATTTCGCTCTCTCCGGTTGAAGAAGCCATTGAGAAGCTGGAAACCGTAGATGCGAAAATGCTGCGCCAGAGTCTGGATATGATGAATCTGAAACGATCGGGCAATGTGCGCATGGCATTGACCCGGATTTTCAGGAGCGCACTAGGAGCGGCGGAATTGACGCTTTCAATTCATAATGAAGCGATAAAACTGATTTCTCAAAATGATCATGAAGACCTTCGGATGATTAAAATAATCAATGCGGCTGAATTTCTTGAGCCGGTGATTGGATTGTTATACGAAGAGGTCTTTGGTAAGAATTCTGAGTGATAAACTTGATGATCCGGTTACTTGGATGGCTAAGGGAAGTGGAAAATATTAATATACCGGAATTGCGCAGAATTTTTGGTTGTATTCAAGGCACGTTAACAGGCGCATAACGGGTTATGTAACTGTTGACGCAATGAAGAAGACGATCAAAAAGGCAAGCAAGTTTGGTATATTAATATTTGGAAGTTCCCTAAGTTAAAAGTTCTATATACAAGGCGTAGCGGGTTTTCAGGATTGAAATAATACAAGTCGTATATTGAAAGTCTGGAAAACCGTGACAACGCAGTAGATGGGATTTTTACGACGCCATCAAGGTTAGGGATTACGGACCGCCCTTACAGCCCCGCACTCCAGAGCGTTTTTTCTGACAAGTTCCCACTGGTTTGAATCTTTAGATGAAAATGTCTCCACCTGGATTTGCCATCCATCGGAATATCCGGTATAACTTTTGGATGTCCAGTAACTCTTTTTCCCGATTACGGGGAATGCGGGTGTTGTCTCAAAAATGCCCGCCAGTTCTTTATGAGTCGGCAGGCGCCAGTCATGAAATCCGCCGGTGGTCAGGGATTCAACATGTTTTTTCCCCTGCTCATAAGTAAGACAGGTGTCCGGCTGTGTGATATCGGAATCCAGCATACTCCACATGAGTCCGGTTTTAGTATCCATGATCACCCCAGGAGGCGTTTCAATAAACCGGCCATTGGTTGCAGCAAGTCGTAATCGCATGTCATTTGTGGCCTGATTTATATTTTGAATGGATCTTAACTCATTTAGCCGATTGATAGCCTTTTTAATTTTTTTTGTAATTGATGATTCCGGATAGGCTTCCAGAAAGTCTTTAAAAATTTGATCGGCTGCAGTGTAGTTGGTGCCCTGATTGTCAGCTTTTTCGACCAAAGAGATATAAATTTTTTCATTCCGGATATTCTCCTGGTATTTTAGAAGCAATTGTTTCAATCGATCGGAATTGCTGTTGTCATAGATGCCAATATAGATTTGGCATAACCGGGCACAATCTTCCCATTTCTCATCCTTTTCATAAAACGCCAGCATTTTTTTTACATAGATGAAATATTCGCTGTTGATTTCACTGATTAACGACTGAACCTGGCCCTTATGGATTCCGTTTGGGTGAATTTTAAGATATTCTTGAAACAGTTTGATTTTTTGATCCGGTTCACCTTTGAATGAGACGGTGGTGAGTTTTTCAAAATCTCTTTGATCAATTAAAGTCAAAATTTCTTTAATTCGATTATCGACTGTTTTTTTGTGTTCCTTGTGTAAGCCCTGGGCTGAATACTGTTTATAAAACGCAAAGGCCTCATCCAGCCTTTGCGTTTCAATTAACTGGTCGGCCTGTTTCAGGATCTGATTAAATTTGTTTGAGTTTGCCTGGAATTTGATTTGAGTAATCCGCTTGTTAACATCATCGATATACTCATTTTTAACGTGAGTGGTTACATAGTTTTTAAGCAAATGGATCTTCTGGTCCGGATCGGTCTGGGCGTTGATTTTTTTGACCAACTGCTGGTATTCGGATTTGAGCACATTTTTGTGATGGATTTTTGAAAAAATAAAAAACCCGGCAATAATGACGATTGCTGCCAAAACGAATATTGTGGCGGTAATAACAAGACGGCGTTTTTTTTCGGGCTTTTGTTCGATGTGATATCTTTTTTTGCGACAAAAAGAGTAGATATAGCTGGAAGCCTCTTCTTTGTCCATGCCGAATTCCATGGCTTTATTGATCAGGGCGTCAAAATATTCATACCGAATTTTATTATTAATCGCGGCAATATTAATATCTGAATCAATGGATGAAAACTTGGCCTTTGCCAGGCTGACGTCGTATGCGATTCGGGTTTCATTGCTTTTAAATATTGTCAAGCAGTGTCCGGCCAGAGTGACGCTCGCTGTTACAACCGCATCTTTTCTGCCAATTCTAGCCAGGTCTTTCTTTTTTTCCCCGGATTTTTTCTGGAGTTCATTGAGATCCGAAGTTTCAGGCAACCCGAGTAAATCATAAAGGGATTTTTTCCCGACAACTTTCAGGTTGTCATTGATTGCTTTTTCAATGGATCTGTCCAACGGGCGAATTGAGAGATCTCCAGCCTCTTTTTCGTCCTTAATAATTGGGCAGCGGATGCGTTTACGGAGTTCTTCCACATCCATCGCATTTTTTTTCGAGATTTTGATCAGTTCATCTTCAGTGATATATCCTTTGCCCATCCGAAGGCCGATTTGCTGATCAATGTGCGTATATTTGGCGTTTTTCTTGGAGGTAATCCGATCATTAATTTCGTTTTGTGGAATTCCGTGAATTTCAGCCAGTCGGACAATATCCTCTTTGGCGATGTAGCCTTTGCCCATGAGAATGTCGATGTGGCCATCAATTTCTGATTTTTTATTTTCTTTGTCAGCGGCAATAAATTCGACTGCTGCCTGCGCTTCTTTTTTTCTTAGGGCTTCATCCGTCATGACGATCTGGATATCCGGGATCATGTTGATCCGTTTTTGTACCTGGAGACCTTTGGTGGGGTGGTTGCGGAGGCGGCTCCATTCAATTTTTTTGTTCTGGATGGCTTTTTCTATGATTCCAGGATCGTTTTCCGGCGGGTTTATAGAGAGTTCAAGAAGAATATAATAATTTTCGCGCTGCATAGGTTTTGCTCAGGTTTTATTTGTAATTTCAACGGATTAATGGACAACGAGATCCTGGGATCTGGCAATGGCTTTTTCCAGATCTTCCCCCTGAATGACGGATGCGGTATCCACCATCACTTCAATCTGCCGGGATTCAGATGTTTCCATTGCTGTTATATGGAGTCGGCCTTCTTCATTTAAGGTAAATGCGATTTCAATCGGCAGGTCGGCCGGCAGATTTGGCGGGAGATTCAATACGGCGGTTTTTATTTCAACGGCATGATCCAGCGGTAGTTCCACGCGGCTGGTTTCACTTTCCATGATACGGATTAAAACGGTTTTCTGGTTCATGACCGCAGTGTAGAAATTCTTTTTCAGGGTAATGGGAACTGTGGTGTTTCTTAAGACAATATTGAATACAATTTCATCATCCTCCGGAGTGTGAGCGACAACGCCAAAGCTTTTACTGGTCACGTTTTTGACTTTGAGCATCGACCGTTCAATGCTTGGCAGTGTATAACCTGTTTTATCAGCAACTTCCTGGGCCGCTTCTTTAAAATCCGTGGCAGACAGTTCATTGCTTTCAATCATTACCGGAATATCATCAATCTGTTTAATGGGTTTATTTGTTTTTTGGGACAGTCGCTCAATCAGGTCGTCATTAAGGCTCAGTTTCCAGCCGTATATCGCAGCGCCCTTTGCCACCGCCTCATCCGGATCAAATACTTTTGGGGTGATGGAAAAATTTTCTTCAATTCGTTCTTTTATTCGGGGCATGCGGGTGGCGCCGCCGACCAGTATGAATTCGTCAAAATTTTGATACCCTTTGTTTTTGGCTTCTTCGAGCATCTCTTTCGTAAATTCAATGGTTCTTTCAAGCAGGTCTTCGGTAATTTCTTCAAATTTTACGCGGTCTATAATCATTTTGACGCGTTCCCCCCCGTGCGTTACGGAAATTGGGGCTTTGGGGCGCTGGCTTAAAATTTTTTTCGCTTTTTCAGCCGAAAGCTGAAGATCCTGCCACGTGTCCGGATCATCAAGAATATCCTCGTCCGTCCCGGTTTCACTCTGGAACAGTTCGACCATGTGCGCAACAAGCCGGTCATCCCAGTCCTTGCCCCCGAGGTTGTGGTCGCCGCCGGTACAGATGACTTCCACGGAATCTTTGCGAATGTCAATCATTGTGATATCAAATGTGCCGCCGCCAAGGTCATAAACCAGGACGACACGTTCTTCAGTGGAATCCAGCGATCCATAGGCAATGGCAGCTGCGGTAGGTTCATTGATAATATGCCTGACATTAAATCCGGCGATTTCCCCGGCTTTACGGGTTGCTTCCCGTTCATTGATGCCAAAATAAGCAGGACAGGTAATGACCACTTCAGTGACTGCTTCGCCAAGAAACTGCTCTGCATCCTGGGCGAGTTTTTTTAACACATACGCAGATATTTCTTCAGCCCGGTATTCTTCCGAATTATTCAGAAAAAGAAAATTGGGTTCCCCCATGGAGCGTTTTACAAAACTAACCACTTCATTGGGATAGAGTTTTGAGCTTTCTTTGGCCACATCACCGATCACAATGCTGTCATCGTCAAAAAAGACAACTGAAGGCGTTACGCGTTCATTCTCGGCATTTGGAATGATGACTGCTTTGCCGTATTCATCAACATAGGCGATTGAAGAATAAGTTGTGCCAAGGTCAATTCCGAAAATACGTTTCGTTTGATCCGTCATTAGATATTATTATCCTCTACAGTTGACTCCGTCTGGTATATATAAGCCGATACCATTTCAGGACGGATTACTTTTCCGTCCCACTCGTAACCGGGCCTTAGTCGCTCCGCAACGGTTTTGTCTTTTTCCGGATTATCTGTCTCGATCTTATTGAGTATGCGTTGCCGGGAAGCGTCTATCACGTCTCCATCGCAGGTAAACGGCACAACACCTTCCCATAAAAAAAGATCTTCAAGATCAGATGTAATATTTTCTATGTATTTAAATAGTTTTTCGGATGTTTCATCCGAGGCGGGTTGATTCTTGTAGTGAGAAGTAAATTTTCGCGTATCATCTACGATTTTAATTATATCCGTGATGATGCGGTGCAGATATTTTTTGACCAGGCCTTCCCGATATGCCTGAAGGGAATGGTGCAGGTCATCAATTATTTTGTTTTTGTGGTCATCATATTTTAATTTGTTTTCAAAGGCCTGGGCAAGGTGCTTAAGTTGGTCTTTGATTTCATCAAAAGGAGAATCCGCAGACGCGTCCTCGTCAGGAATATCTTTTTCGACGCTTTCCTCTGAGTCCTCAGTTTTTCGATCCGGTTCAATCTCCGGCTCAATATTCGGGGATTCACTGCCTTGCAGAGTGCTCATGGATTTTTCAATAGGAATACCTATTTCAAGAATATCATCAAAATCTTCATGATAGTCCTGATTCTCTTCATAGCTTTTATTCTCTTCATTCATGAGCGACCTGTTAATTTAAGACAAGTAAAAATAATTTAACCGATATCCGATAAATTCTTAATTATTTCTACGTATTAAATGGAGTTCAGCGCTTTTTGTCAAGTGAAAACTTGAAATAAGGGCAATATTTTTCAGCGTCGTCCGGTTAGGTTTTTGCATGTAACTGATATTTTTTTTGTTTTTTGACACTTTGACATTATAATTTAATTAATTATTATATCTTTTTCATTGCCAAATGGCAAACGTATATTTAAAAAAAATGGTTAGTCTGCCTTATTTTTAACGGGTCATAAATTTTTGTTCTCTATTCATATCCATTATTCATATATATGTCGGACAAAATCCTGATTGGCACATGGTTTTTTGACGGTATAATTAACTGAACGATCAGTTAATTATTTTTGTTTTGATATATGATAATTATTTAAATTTATAAGGGGAAAATAATGATTTCAAATGACCTGTGGAGATGGCGAATGAACGTTTCCCGGGGCATGGGCAATACCCGCGATCCTATGTATACGGATGATTTAATCCGTGCGTTTGAGGAAAAATTTTGTGATACTAACACTGGATTCCCGCAAAGGCGGGAATCCAGGGACTGCGGCCCAGGCTTATTGAGAAATTACAAATCCAATTGGTAATTATTTGAAAAAATGAAAAAAAGATTAAACGCAGACATACAAAAACCCAAAATCGTCAAACATTTTTATAAGACCATTCTTGGGCAGGGCTTTGAAGGTGCATCCATTGCCAAAGTGGCAAAGCGTATGAACATCCATCCCAGTCTGATTCTTCACTATTTCGGGAATAAGGAGAATCTGACCCTTGCATTGGTCGATTATGTAATTGAAGCGTACAATAGTTTATTAAAAAAATACAAAGCAAAAGACCTTGCACCGGAAGATCGTTTGGAAAGACTGCTGGAAGCCATCTGGAGCCGGGAATACTATGAGAAAATTAATGTTGCCGGTTCCTTTGCCGTCCTTGCGGTGAGCTTTCGTAACGAAAAAATTCATGGAAAAATCAGGGATCTGTATCGGATATTTAAAAAGTTTCTGGTCCGGGAGTTCAGGTTTTTAATCGATAATAACTTGATTTGTATGGATGATCCGGAGCAGACTGCTGAAATCATCATGACTATGATTGAAGGGTCGCGGCATTTCAGGGCGTTTATTATTGATGATGATCGGGATGATGACCAGGTCCGGCGGTATAATCAGGAGATGATTTCAGTTGCTCGTAAATTATTAACAAGTTTTTCATCGTGATTTTTCATCACGGTATGTGGAAAATAACTTATTTATTAAATTAAGATGTTATGAAGAGGCCTGATAACATTTCAATAAGTATAGGCATTATACTCTGGATTCCCGCCTTCGTGGGAATGACAATCCATGGCAATCGCCTTTCGTCCGTCATTCCCGCGAAGGCGGGAATCCAGTAACGTTTCATAATGTAAAGCATGTCCGAACTTTTTGAGAAGATACGAGTTTTTCAGGGATTAACTTTAAAAAAGAGGATAGGGAAAATGCCCTCGAATACAAAAATAATCCAGAGTATTTGTTTTGA
>JAGGYV010000101.1 GCA_021162325.1 Desulfobacteraceae bacterium
GCTTTGTTTGTGGCATACGTTCTGCTGCATCCGCAAAATTCTGAAAGGGTCCCGAAGACCGAACCGGTTCCGGTGAAAGAAGCACTTCCCCTTAAAGCTAAAAAGGTGGTTCCTCTTAAAATAGCCAAATTTGAAAAACCGGATTTTGAAATTTTTCCAGCCACACCGATCCCGTCAAGGCGGGCGGCCGCAACCCCGCGTGCTGCAAAGAAGGCATTTGCGGATACCCGGCAGCTTCCCAAAGATCAGCGGCCGGTAGTAGCGATTATTATTGATGATTTCGGATATGATTTGGATCTGGCAAAACGATTTATGGCCCTTGATCCCAAATTAACCTGTGCAGTTTTACCGCATACTGCTTATTCCCGAAAAATTGCCCAATTGGCCGGAAAAGAGGGCCATGAGGTGATGCTTCACCAGCCAATGGAACCCAATGAATATCCGATGATTGATCCGGGACCGGGGGCATTGTTGTCTTCTATGTCACCAGATGACCGGATAAAGCAGTTAAATGCCAATATTGATCTGATTCCAGGCGTATGCGGCGTAAATAATCATATGGGATCAAAAACCACTACCATGTCTGATGAAATGAACCAGATTTTTACTGTTTTGAAAAAAAGGGGACTTTTTTTTATCGACAGCCGTACCACGGCTGCTACAGTCAGTTTGTCTTCGGCCCGGTTGTTTAAGGTGGCGTTTGCAGAGCGGGACGTATTTTTGGATCATGTCCGCACAGAGTCCAAAATCCGGGCGCAGATTGAGCATCTGGTCAATATTGCCGAAGTTCATGGAAAAGCCCTGGGGATCGGCCATCCATACGAGGTAACATATAAGGTATTAAAGAAGGCGCTGCCGGATATGAAAAAAAGGGTCCGGTTGATTTCGGCTTCGGAGATTGTGGAGGTGTTTTAGGGGGGGGTAGGCGGTGGTTTTAACAGACGATAGTGATTCGTTGTTTAAGGTGCGCCACAGTAAAAATCCGTCTGGTGGAAGCAGAAAAAAAAATAATTTAAAAAAACCTTGCTATTCCAATTTAATATGATAATTAATTTTTAATTATTAAAGGCCTGCTCTTAATTGTGGGCCAGTTTCGTTCTGAAGGAATTATCCATTTGTTAAAGTGGCATCCTGCAGTCTGGAACCATGAAAATTTTTTTAAAGGAGGATGTTACAATGGCTAATGGAACAGTAAAATGGTTTAACAGTACTAAGGGTTTTGGTTTTATTGAGCAGGAAGACGGCGGACCGGATGTGTTCGTTCATCATTCAGCAATCAATGCAACCGGTTTTAAATCGCTGAATGACGGCGATCGGGTTACTTTTGACATTGAACAAGGTCAAAAAGGCCCTGCAGCTGCAAATGTGACTGTCGTTTAACAGTCCATTTCTCAGTAAAAAAGCTCAAAAGGCATTTCATCGAATTTCGGTGAAATGCCTTTTTTTATTTCAGTTTTGAAGCAATCGCCACCCATTCCTCTTTTATCAGCACATCAATGATTTCAAAGCCTTGGGCCAGCAGTTTTTTTTCAACCATTGCCCGTTTGGGTTCAATGATGCCGGAGCAGATAAAAATGCTGTCTTTTTTTACAACGTGATGAATGTCGTCAAGCAGATGAACAATGATTTCGGAAAGAATGTTAGCGGTTACCAATGAAAACGTTTTACTTACCTTGTTTACCAGATTCCCGGTTTTTAATTCATAGGAATCCGGATCAATCTTGTTTTTTATTAGATTGTCCCGGGAAACCGATACGGCTACTTCATCATTATCAATGCCTGCCATGGTATCCGCACCGAGTTTTGCCGCAGCAATCATCAGAATGCCGGATCCGGTGCCGATGTCTAAAAAAGTATCTTCCGGTTGAATGTATTTTTCAATCAAAGCGATGCACATACGGGTTGTGGGGTGCGTCCCGGTACCGAACGCCATGCCCGGATCAATCTCTATGATAATTTCTCCCGGTTTTGCCGTGTACTTTCGCCAGGACGGATTGATAACAATGGTATCTGTAATTTTTTCCGTAAAAAAATACTGTTTCCATGATTCTGCCCAATCCTGTTCGTCAATATCATGGTAAATAATGCGGTAGGTCATATCGATATTCTGATTCAGCTGGGACATCTGCTGTTCCAACATCCGGCAGCGTTCGGGTAACTGATCGTTTTTTGGGAAAAAGCCGATGACAGCATAATCCGATGGCTGATCAGTGTGCTGTTCTGCCCAGTCGATGCCGGTTTCTGCTTCCGGGGATTCAACAATAACCCCCTGAAGACCGAAATCGTAAAATATCTCCGAAATAAGATCCGATGTCGCTATCGGTTCAGAAGATTCAAATATAATTCTGGCTTCAACCCATTTCATCGTTTGTCTTTCTTCCAGTTTTTGGGACGCAGTACTTTTTCAAGTTCAAAGAGGTTATCCCCTTTCCCCATGGCAATGACCGTGTCCCCGCTTTTGAGGACCGTTTCAAAGGAAGGATTGAACATCATCTCGCCGTTGGTTTTTTTGATGGCAATGATAATCAGGTTAAATTTTTGGCGGATTCCAGAGTCCTTGAGCATGATATTCACCATAGAGGAGGACGGATCCACTGGTATCTCTTCCATTTGAATATCCTTGCGGTTGTATGCAAAAACAATGTCTAAAAAAGATGTGACGGATGGCCGGAGGACACGCTGGGCCATGCTGATAGCGCCGATATCATAGGGGGATTCCACGCGATTGGCGCCGGCAGCCATCAGTTTTGATTTGGCTGCTTTACTGCTTGAGCGTGCCACGATAAAAATGTGTGGGTTCAGCTGGCGTGCCGTCAGTGTCAGAAATACATTGTCAATATCGGTTGCAAGGGCGCCAACCAGCGCTTTTGCTTTTTTGATGCCGGCGGTGATCAGTATTTCTTCTTCCGAAGAATCCCCGCAAATATAGAGGATCCCGTCGGACTCCATTTGGGGAATCAGGCTTTCGTCTTTTTCAATGATCACCATTTGTAATGACGGATATGCCTTGAAATGCTTGCAGAGAACTCTTCCAATACGGCCATATCCGCAGACAATGTAATGATTTTTAAGATGTTCAATTTTTTTGTTCAATGTTCGCCTCCCCAGAATTTCCCGGATTCGTCCTTCAACCATAAACTGGACCATTGAGCTGGCAACATACATGAAAAATGACACCCCTGAAAAAACCAGCCCGATGGTAAAAATTCTTCCTAATTTACTCATCTGGTGAACTTCACCGAACCCAACAGTGGTAATGGTAATGATGGTCATGAAGATGGAGTCAACCAAGCTCCACCCTTCGATCAGCATATAGCCGATGGTGCCGATTGTGAAAATAATCAAAGACAGCGCAATGGATATGAAAAGATGTCTTGTGCTTTGCATTTTAATCGTCTGTATTTATTGGTTAAGTGATTATTTTATTGACAATAGGGTTAATTCTGATGAAAGGCAAATGTTTTTTGTCTTAACTAAAAATTGATAATCCCATAAAAAATCAAATTATTTTAATAGTCTATCATAAGATACTCATTCTGCATACCATAATCGCCTGTCAACAGCATAATCGCTTGACGGGAGCAGGCTGAATTGTTAATTGTCTTTTTACAATGACCTTTGACTCAAGAAAATATCAGCGTTTGCGGGAATCCATGGTGAAAAATCAGATTGAAGCCCGTGGGATTACCGATCCGAAAGTCCTTGCCGCAATGGGTCGGGTGCCGCGTCATCTTTTTGTCAGTGAAGCCCTCATGGATCAGGCATATGTGGATCATCCCCTTCCGATTGGTGAGCAGCAGACCATCTCTCAGCCATATATTGTTGCTCATATGACCGAGGCGCTCCGGCTGGGCCCTGATGACCGTGTTCTGGAGATCGGTACCGGCTCCGGCTATCAGGCTGCCATTCTATCTCAGATTGTATTTCGGGTATACACCATTGAAACCATCCGGTCTCTGCATATGAGGGCCCGTAAATTGTTTGATGATTTGAATTATTCCAATATCGTCACCCGTTATTCGGATGGGACAAACGGCTGGAAAGATGAAAGTCCCTTTGATGCGATTATTGTTACCGCCAGTGCTCCTGAAATACCCATCCCCCTTGTTAATCAGTTGGACATTGGCGGGCGGATGGTTCTGCCGGTGGGTGGCCGGCTGACCCAGGATATGGTGAAACTTGACAAAGATGAAGACGGAATACACCAGTCAATGCTTGGCGGTTGCCGGTTTGTTAAACTTGTCGGCGAGCATGGCTGGGATAAATGATGGCTTCGTAAAAGCGCCAAATTCTGTGTTGCTCAAATTCTTCGTCACTGCGGAGTAGCAAGCTACACCTCATTCCTCAGAATTTGTGCGCCTTGCCAATTTTAATGAGATTGGTGTAGCTTTTTCTTTGCCATCCAGGCGTTTTTTTGAGAGATGATCATCATCAAAAGTTAAAAATTTTTTAATTTTTTGGGTTGTTCTGCATTCTCTCCATTTCGATGTAGGTTCGCTTCAACTCATTTTCTATAAATTTGTGTGCCGTTTCATTTTTACAAATGGAGGGGCTTTTTTTCTATCCATCTGAATTATACAGGATTGTTAAATTGAAGAAAAAATCAAATATATCATGGAAAGACGCTTTTTTTAATAGTCCGGGTCCGAATTCTTTAAAAAGTTCCATGCTGTTGATGTTAAAAGGCCTCTGTATGGGCGCGGCCGATACGGTACCCGGCGTTTCCGGCGGTACGATTGCTTTGATAACCGGTATTTATGAAGATTTGCTGACTGCTATTAAATCAGCAAATGCAAAAATGATAGGAAGCCTTCTGCGTTTTGATCTTAAGGGTGCGCTGGGGGAACTTCATATTCGATTTATTTTTTCCCTTTTTTTAGGAATCGGTATTGCCGTGCTCAGCCTGGCCCGCCTGATGAGTTATCTGCTGGCCCATCATGCCATGCTGACGTGGAGTCTTTTTTTCGGTCTGATCATCGCTTCCATCTGGGTGGTGGGAAAACAGGTGGAAAAATGGACGGCAGGTACCGTTGCTTCATTTCTGGCAGGGGCGGGTGCTGCTTTTGTGATCGTTAATTTAATGCCTGCATCTACGCCTGAAGATTTGTGGTTTATTTTTGTGTCCGGTTTGCTGGCAATATGCGCCATGATTCTTCCGGGGTTAAGCGGTGCGTTCATATTGCTGATTTTGGGAAAGTATGAATTTATCATTGCCACGTTAAAGAATCCGTTTTTGTTTGAGAATATTCAGATCATTATTGTTTTTCTATCCGGGTGCGTAATCGGATTGGCGGGATTCGCGCGATTCCTTAAGCTATTGTTGATGAAATATCATCACCTGACGCTGGCGTTTCTCACCGGTCTGATGGTCGGTTCTATGAGAAAAATATGGCCCTGGAAGGAAACATTGGAAACCGCCATGATTCACGGAAAATTGCGCGTGTTAAAAGAACGCAATATCTGGCCGGAAGCAATTGATTCGGAACTGGTATTTGCCGTATGTCTGATTATTGCCGGGGTTCTTGCCGTACTTGCTTTGGAACGGCTGTCACATGTTAAAAATTAAAAGATTGAACATTGACCGATGAATGAAAACCTCGTAGGGCGGATTAGCGAAGCGTAATCCGCCGAAAGGAAAAAAACAAACATTAAAAAATGATTAGCCGCCGACCCACGCAGACAAACGCAGATACGGATATTAATTATTGTGATACAAGTAAGAACTTTAAATCAGGACTTGACCTTGAGTCCCCATTTATTATGTTTTATTTCTTTTTTTTCTTCCAATCCGGCATTTTCTTTAAAGTCTACTGACTATCAAGGGCTCACCATGATGGCCAAGCCTGCCGAGACAATTGCAAATATAATAAGGCTCACTGCAAGAACAATCAGTTTTTTTCCAAGGGGAGATATTCAGTTTTGAAGTGCAGGATCAAACAATGGCATATTCTGCTTTTCATCATGTGCACTCCCCGCTGTCAAAAAAAATTGCTGTTTAAGTTATTCTATAAAATTTTATTAACTTCAACGATCGGCAATCCCAGATCTGAAATGATTAATTCAGCTGATATTTTTTTTTTAATTCTGCGTAAACGACTGCCGGCACCATGCTCTTAATATCCCCGCCGAACTGTACGGCTTCCTTGATGATGGATGAACTGGTGAATATCCAGCGGAGACCTGTCATGAGAAAGACGGTCTGCACCTCGCGGTTTAATTTCCGGTTCATCAGTGCCATTTGAAATTCAAATTCAAAATCCGAAACCGCCCGCATCCCGCGCAAAATGGCGTGGGCTTTTCGTTTGACGGCGTAGTCGACAAGCAGGCCCCCATAGGAAGCGATTTCAATGTTATCATTGCCAGTTATGGATTTTTCAAGCAGCTTTACCCGCTCTTCAACCGTAAAAAGCGATTTTTTTGCCGGGTTTTCAAGAATGGTCACAATAATTTTATCAAAAAGTTTCAATCCGCGTTTGATAATGTCAATATGTCCGTTGGTCACTGGATCAAATGATCCGGGATAAATTGCAGTGCGTTCCATTGAGATGAATCCTCGGTTGAGTTTTTATAGTCAAATTAAATTTTATTGCACTTATTGTTTGATAAATTTGCAAAAAGAAAAATTAACGCAAAGATCATGGGTTGCAGGGAATTTCCCAGTAATCTTGTTTATGTTAATGATTCTGTTAAACCTAAACTTTTCATAGCGGCTCAGCCCCCTGCAATCCAGTGAATCGCCATGTTATAAATCGTTTATAGTTTATGCTTGATGGGCTGCATATTCATCCAGAAGACGACGAATCATTTTCTGATATTGTGTATTGTATTTTTGGGCTTCATTTTTAAAAAAATCA
>JAGGYV010000234.1 GCA_021162325.1 Desulfobacteraceae bacterium
ATCTTAATTATTAATTATTTTCTTTCGTATTCTGTTAATCTGCCCTCTCAGCCTGCTATCATTCTGAATTATTTTTGTGATATAATTGTATCTGACTGTAATACCTGCTCCAGATATACCGCCAAAATACTGGCCTAAGGCGACACCACTTTCTCCAGTTATTTCACGGCTAAGATAAATAGCCACATCCCGGGCAATATTCCTCTTTTTCCCTTTTCGCAGAATTGTGTCATGCTCACAATCAAATTCGTCACATACAATAGGCAAAAGATCTTCAGGCAATAGGTATGAATTTTTAGCTCATAGCGCTTCACTGATTTTCCAGGATATTCTAAAAACGTTTCACGCTCCATATCGTTTTTATAAATATCAGTTCCCGTATTTTCTCGATGCATCACATGATAAAAAGCACCCGGATATTCGATTCTAAAAGCCTATGTCATCCAAACAACACCCGTTTGTCTACTTACAAAAAAAAGTTTGCTTTGAAAAGTTATTCAACTTCCAGCAAGGTATTAAAAATGAATGCGTCAATAATTAATAATGAAGATGCGACCCCCTTCACATTAAAACTGCTTTACTTATAGTTGATGAAGCGAGAATCTTAGATAATTCCTCTAAGGACGATCCATTTCAACAAATCATTGTAATGAAGTCTGGAAACTTTGAAGTAAAAGCCGATCCCTTACCGGAATGGGCATGGGATCTGCTTCCTGCCTAACGAATAGAATCCTATATAACATACACAGCAAGATTCCTGTTGAGCAACAAGTTATAACAACACTTCCTGATACAGCCGGTTAAACAATATCTCCGCTTCAATCAGCTGTTGCGGCGTCATCCGGCTTTTAACGATGCGCCGCTGCTGTGACGCAATTTCTTCTCCCTGGACGGCAACCAGCGTCATCCATGCATAGGCCTGTATATCATTCCGTTCCACTCCATGGCCGTTAAAATACAACAAAGACAAATTATACTGGGCATGGACATTGCCATTTTTAGCCGCTGCTTCAAACCATTTAAACGCTTTTGCAAAATCTCTTTCAACCCCAATACCGTTATAGCACATCCCGCCAAACCGGTTCTGCGAGTAAACGCTCCCTTTTATAGCCGCTTTTTCATGCCATTTGGCGGCTTCGGTCAAATCTCTGGCAACCCCCAGCCCATTATCATATAAAACCCCCAATCGGCTCAGGGCTTTAAAGTAGCCGACATCAGCAGCCTGACGATATAAGTCAACGGCTTTTACATAGTCTCTGGAAATACCGCCTTCTCCGTTTTCAAACATCACACCAAGACCAAACGCTGCCTCAGTGGAGCCGAGCGCAAGGGCCTTGTAACATACCGCAACGGCCTTTTGTTCATCCTTTTCCATTCCCATACTGCCGTTTAAATACATCATGGCAATCCGATACATGGATTTTCCGTCACCCGCATCTGCTGCTTTTTGATACCACAGCAGCGCTTCACTCTGGTTCGGCGCAACGCCATAGCCCTTTTCATACAAATATCCGATACAATACAGCGCCGGGGGAAAATCTTTTTGCGCCGCTTTCAGATACCATCCCATGGCCTTTCCAAAATCTCTGGGCAGACCGGCCTCACCGTTGAAATACAACATGCCGATACTGAACTGCGACTGAACAAACCCCTGGACTTCCGCACGGCGATACCATTTTAAGGCTTCCTGATGATCCTGAGGCACCCCGTCTCCAGTATAAAACATATCCGCCAGATTATGCTGGGCCTGGCCGTAATTTTCTTCTGCCGCCTGCTCATACCATTGGGCGGCTTTTTCAAGGTCACGGGAAAAGCCTTCGCCATTGTCATACATCACGCCCACGCTGTAATAATGCACCGGCAGAGAATCTTCCTGCTCAGCTGCCTTTAAATACCAATAGGCGGCTTCGGCATGATTTTCTTCAACCCCCTGGCCATAATACAGCATATGGGCATAACTGTACTGGGGCAGTGAATAATCCTGCTCTGCGGCGGCTTTATAATATTCCATGGCCCTGTTCAAATCCTGAGCAACCCCCTGGCCGGTTTGATACATATATCCGAGAGTATACTGAGCGGCCGCACCATCAAGTTCCGCTGCCTTTAAAAACAATGCTTCTGCTTTTGTATAATCTTTTGCAACCCCCTTGCCCCGATAATACATAATGCCTTCAGCGGTCAGCCGCAGCATTTCCGGGTTCGGTGGTATAACATCGGGCACCACATATCCGCCGGTTTCCTCAAGTTCAATCTGGATTTCTTCCTTGGTTTTCGGCAACTTTACGCCAGCAGATTCCGGGGATACCGCCGGCAAAGATTCGGCAACCGGATCTTCCGCTGCCACATTTTGGAATTCCCCCTCGTATCCTGCCGCCTGTTCTTCTACTGCTTCTATCGCTTCCGCCGATTCTGTAATCTGCTCATCTTCTGCTGCATTTTGGAATTCAAACGTCTCTGCCAGGAGAAGTGAAGAAAAACTTCCTGAAAAAACAATCACTGCGAAAATAATATATACTTTAAATAAACAACCGGATACAATAAAGGATCTCATTCTTCTTCTCCCGGGCGGTGAAATAATTAACTGATAAAACTACCTTATAATATTAAACAAAATTGGACTAAAGACAATAAAATGTCAAGTGATTTAAAGGAATTCAATGGGGAATCAAGCGAAACAACGCGATCTCGGGCATAGAATATCGGAACTGATCCAGCGAGGAATCACTATCAGCGATAATGTCATGCACTATATTGATTCCACATTTTCAAACCCAACCATAGAGGAACTTGGCCGGATTCTTTCTGACCCGTCGAACTGTGAAACAGAGCCTGTTTTTGAACTGATTTTCTACCCGAACCGGCAAATGCAGGAAAAAATTGAATCATATTTAACGCAAAAAACTCACAATAAAGAGGATATCGAATCCGCCGTCAAATTCCTGTCACACCAAAAAAAAACCGTCACGGTCGTCTTTCCCGACCAGCGGGGAACGCTTTCCATCCTTCTGACGGATTCTATTATCCGGCAATTCATCATCCGGCTGAATCTCACCCGGCAAATTGACAAACGGTTTGCTGAAACAGTATCCCGCTTTATCTCAGATGAATCCGGGAATCTAAAAATCCGGGTGATGTTGAGAAACTGCCGGATGAATTTTCCTGATCCGGTCATCGTTTTTCTGTGCACATGTATCGAGAAGATGTATACCGCATCCGATCTCTTCTGGAAGGCCTTCACGTTTTTGCTCAATTTTTTCGATTATATCGACCCGACAGCGGACATTTATTTCAGTCTTATGCAGGAAAAAAAAGCGATGCTGAACAGCATTGATCAGGCGAAAAAAAGCGAACAGGCATTGGCAAATAACAATGTCGAAGCACTAATGCTCAAAGGGGTCAGTATTTTATCCATCGATATTGCCGATGCGAGAAAAAAAATTATTCTTATTGACCATATCTGTATTTCAATTTTCGGCAAAACCGAATTATACGGCTATGCAGAGCAAATCGAATCGCCTGTCACCGTTAAAACTTTTGCATCAGATGACTTTCTTTAGTTTCTTATCTCTGAGTTTTGTATTTTTTGGGCAAACTTTTTTAAAAACTCAAAAAATGTGAAGTGACTAAAGTGATCTAAATTGCCTAAAGTTGTGGACTGCGCAAAACGCGCGATCATTTTTAATATAAAAATTGAAAATGCCGAAGGCATTAACCATAACTTTAGCTCACTTTAAACTTTAGTTCACTTTAAACTTTTCCGGTTTATCCGGGTGAAGGACGCGGGCTAACGGTTCCAGACTTTTTCAGCCTCTTCCGCTGCTTCTTTTTTTATCTTGGGGTCTTCTGCCAAAGCAGCGGCTTTTTTAAATATGTCATGTGCTTTATTAAATTCATGCTGCTTCTTAAAAGCCCTTCCCAGATCAATATAAATCGGGGCTTGCTTCGGCGCTTTTTCAACAGCACTTTCAAAGGCTTCCACAGCATCTTCATATTTTCCCATTGCCATATAAACCTGGCCGATTCCGTGATACGCCATAGGAAAATTCGGGGCCATGTCCAGCGCCTCCTGATAGTACTTGACTGCCTGATTATAATCCCCCAATTTATAATAAACAAACCCCAGATTCGTCATGGGATATTGCGGCGTTCCGTACAAAAGGTCCTCTTTAACGGTTTTAAAACACTCAATGGCGGCATCCCAGTTTTCCTTCTCAATATACGCGGAGCCCAGATTATTTCTTGCCGGAGAATAATCCGGACTTAATTCCAAAGCCTTTTTAAAATACTTAATTGACAGATCCAGGCTCCCTTTTGCCATGTATGCCAACGCCAGATCATTTTGAAGATAAGGGTCTTCGGGATAAATCCTGTCCGCCTTTAAAAACTCTCTCAAGGCCCGGGTATGTGCCCCTTGCCCCAGATAGGCTTCACCCAGATCTCTGATAGCTTCCGCCCGCTGCTTATCGGCCATGTCTTGATGAAAGGAAGCACAGGCGGCCAGACATATCGGCAGCAGCAAAATCAATAAACAGATACCAGGATTTCTTTTCATCGCAGTCTCCCTAACCCGGATAAACCGGAAAAGTTTAAAGTGAACTAAAGTTTGAAGTTAGTCACGCTATGGCGTGATTATGGCTAATGCCTTCGGCGTTTTCAATTTTTAAGATAAAAATGATCGCGCGTTTAGCGCAGTCCACAACTTTAGGCACTTTAGATCACTTTAGTCACTTCACACGTTTTGAGTTTTTAAAAAAATTTGCCCCAAAAACACAAAAACCAGAAATAAGAAACTAATTTCTATTGATTTTCATGACCCTTATCCCCGCCCGATTCAAAAAAGACAAAATATGATCATTCAGCGGAATATCAGTGATTAAAATTTTTATTTCTCCCCGGGCCGTGATCATACTAATTAATCGGCCCGGCACTTGAATGGACATATTATACTCCCTTTCCCTGTCAGCGCCCCAAAAAACCGGGGCTTCACTTTGCTGGACAGGCATGACACCGAGCAGGTCTGATATAATCGATGGATAACTCTGCCCGGGGCGGATCTGCAGAACCTGAAACCCCGTAGCTTCAATCGATTCGATGGCATCTCCCTGAAAATCACCGAAATCCACCAGAAATTCACTACCCGATGACACTGACAGCAGGTTTGAATATGCTTTAACCTGAAATCCCGCATAGGGAAAAGAAATCTCCACGTTCTCCTGATATCTCATGCCAAACACTGCTGCAAAATCTTTGATAAATGCCGCAGGTTGTGATGGTTCAGGGGTTAAAAAATATCCGGGCAATGGTTTTGCCGCATCACCCACGGATACCGGTCCGAAAAAATTCTCACCATCAATCCATTCGGAGATGACCAGCTGCTTACCTGACAGATAATGGTATAAATCATCTGACATTTTCTGTGCCGGATAATCAATCAGAGTAACGCACACGTCACCGGGGCCGCTGGCATCAGCATAAATCAGATCGCCCTGGATTGTTGCAATAAGCCCCTGATCATTTACTGAAAATTTGTTTTTACAGCCATTTTCATCAATCCGCTGACATATCGTATACATCAGCTCTCTTAGCGACGCATCATAGGACATGGTGACAATCTGCAGATTTTTCCAGAAAAAGGCAATGACTCTCTGGTCCGGCAAAGAGAGACGCTCTTTTTTCGCAAAAAGTATCCGGAAACCGGAATTAAATTCCATGACCGGTGTTGCGGCCAGATCCAGGGTTAAATCCATCTGTCCCGACCGGGGAAAAAAATACTCCCCTTTATCCAGGAGTTCTGCACCAAATATGGCGGCTGATTTTTTAAATATTGACGGCAACGGGGTCAAGGGTTTGGGCTTGGGCAATTCCGCTGGTTTTTCCGCAACTGGTTTTTCTTCTTTAATCGTCTCTTCCATTTTCTCTTTGACCAACGGCTCCGGTTCAGGTGCCGGAACAATTTCAGCAGGGATATCCGCGATTTTTTCTACTTCCGGAGTTCCCTCTAACTCTACTATTTCTTCTAATTCCGAAACATCAACAAATTCCTCAATCACTTCAATCGATATTTCTTCTGCGACGGTTTCCACCGTTTCTTTCAGGACCGACAGCTCACCCGCCTCGTCAAACAATTCCGGATACCAGACTTCATCCATGACGGTTGCTACCGGAAGGTTAATTGGCTGACCCACATGAATAAAATTTAAATTTTTAATCTGCGGGTTCAGATATTTAAATATTTTAAGCGCTTCTTTATATGGCCGGGTGCTGTAGCGACCAAATTTTTTTGCAATCAATGCGGAGACACAATCTCCCTGCTGTACCACATAGTTCATGGAATTCTGCTGCAACTGACGGGGGATATTGGTAATCGTAATCAGAGGAATGGTAACCGTGCCGGTGTCCTGGCCCTCAAGGGTGTCCGGTGCGATCAGCTTCAATGGCACCAGAATCCGCTGATTGGGAAAAATCAAATTAATGTTATTGACCGTCGGATTCAAACGCTTAAAAATTTCCAGAAACATCGGAAAATCCCGGTATGCGATTTCACCCCTTTGATTGAACAGCTTGGTCACATAATCATTTTTTTTGACCACATAGGAATCACAGAGAACATCCCTGCCCTGGTCCTGACATACGACAAATTGTTTTTGAAGAAACGCGCCATCAGCTAGTCCATATATTGACAATGCCATAATCACGCAGCCGGTTACGATCAGAACCCGTTCAAAGACAAAAGCGATTATCCTGGATTGCATCAGCATCACACCTTTTGTAAATCAAGTAATTTGGCAATTTCCTCTGATATTCGATGGACAAAATAAGAAAGAGATTCTCCATGCAATGGTTTTCCCGGCTCCGGAACCTGTTCCAGGTCCACCGGGCAGACCAGCTCCGGCGTGTTGATCAGCTCAGGATCCGGGGTCACCTCATACGCTTCCGGGAAATTATTCTCAAAATACATATCCTGAAATCCGGAAAATTTCAGGGCATGGGCCGTTGAATCCAGTATTGCCGTTTCATGACTGCTCACCAGACCTTTTCCCCGTGCCTGAATCAGACCGGCAAAACATTCACCGCCATGGGTACACGCGACATGGCCGTTGCGGTTAGCGGTTAATTGGCAGTCCATAATATCCTGTTCCGTCACTTCTTCCACAAAAACATGCTGAGACCCGGCTTGTTTATTATATTCTTCCACCAGATGAATCACGCGCGGCATGGATACCGGATTTCCGATCATGGCAGCCTGGGCCACACTCGGCCTGACATTCACCGGCTCGAAATGCCGTTTTTCAGCATCCGGTTCCAGGTAATATTTGTAAACCGGGTTGGCATGTTCTGACTGAACACCGATAATTTTCGGCAATGTATCGATAATCCCGGTATCATAAAATTTTAAAAAGCCATTGATTACTGCCGTGATATTGCCGGCATTACCAATGGGCACCACCACCACCTTGTCTGTCATGTCATATTCAAATGCCTGGGCGATTTCATAGGAATACGACTCCTGGCCGAGTATCCGCCAGGCATTTTTTGAATTCAGCAATGCCACATTATAATTTTCAGATAATGCTTCCACAATTTTCATACAGTCATCAAATACGCCGGGCACTTCAAACACAGCGGCGCCGCTGCCCAATGGCTGGGCAAGCTGCTGGGGGGTGACTTTCTTGTGAGGAAGCAATACGGCCGACTTCACATTATCCTGGAGGTATGAGGCATACAATGCTGCGGCCGCAGATGTATCTCCGGTGGACGCGCAAATAGCCAGAACATCTGATACATGTCCCTGCTGGATCAGATATTGAATATAACTCAATGCACTGGCCATACCCCGGTCTTTAAACGACGCACTGGGATTCTGGCCGTCATTTTTAAAATAAAACTGACATCCCGCTATTTCCTGAAGCCGGGCATTTGATTCAATCACCGGCGTATGCCCTTCTCCCAGACAAATCACCGATTCCAAAGGCATGACCGGACCGATAAATTCATGGAACAGGTAAATACCTTTTAAAGCGGGGATATTGAGCATTTTACGATAATCAAAAATCTGCTGCCAGGTTTTACCGTCAATCTCCTTTAACCGGTCAAAGGCGGCGTCATGCAGCAACAAAACCTGACCGCATTTGGGGCAGGTATATAATAATTTTGCAATACCATATTCCGACTGGCACCCCAGACAGCGGTAAATAAGCTCTCCGGAGGGTTCAGGAATCAGGTAGGGTTGTATGTGTTTGGGAAAATCTTGTGTTTTCATTATGAATAATCTCAAAAAGAAATAATACTTTTAGTTTCTTATCTCTGATTTTTGTGTTTTTTTGGCAAACTTTTTTAAAAACTCAAAAAGTGTGAAGTGCCTTGTATATTGAAAATTAAATAAAAAACAAATTTAAAACGGGGGGGTGCCGAGGGTATCCCCCGCCTCCTCCGAGGTTTTAAATTTGAACACAATTAACATTGACGGTTTTGTAAAAAGTCGAAAATCTCCAGTATCCGTCATTCCGGCGAAAGCCGGAATCCAGTCATTTCAATAAATTCTGGATGCCGGATCGAGTCCGGCATGACGATTCCGGGCCCTTTTACGAAACTGTCAACATTAGGCTTTATTAATTCGGTAAAATCAGTATTAATGTCGGAAGAGAAGGTAAGTGCCTTGGGCTGCGAGCCCGGACTTTAGAGTCTTCCTTCCGCCAGGTTTAAATCGGGGAACAACTTGGTGCATCGACACCGTATTTGACAAGGCTGATGATCCCTGGCTTTTAAATTAACTATTACCGATAGGAGGCCACATGACAGACTTTTTTTTGGGCATTGACGCTAGTAAAGGATATTCTAATTTCGTCATACTTGATTCATCAAAGCGTTGCGTTGAAGACGACTTTCAGTTGGATGATACTTTTGACGGTCACCAAAAGCTCTACAACATCCTTTCAGAGTTTTGCGTCCGTCATCCCAAGGCCAACATTTTTGCTGCCGTTGAAAGTACCGGCGGTTATGAAAACAACTGGTTTGGTACATTGGCCAGATTCCAGGAGCATCTGCCGATAAAGAGCTCCAGGTTAAATCCTTGCGGCGTTTACAACAACAGCAAGGCTGAATTAAATCGGAATATCACGGACAAAATCAGTGCCGAGAATATTTCCAAATACATGATCGAGCATCCTGAAAAAATACAGTATCAGCAACAGGATACTCTGTCGTCTCTGAGAAAACAGTGGGGATTTATAAAAATGCTGAAAAAGCAAAAAACCCAGCTTCTCAATCAGTTGGAATCCAACCTCTATACGGCCAATCCGGAAATTCTGGCTTACTGTAAAGATAGCACACCGGCTTGGGTTCTTAGCCTTTTACAGCGCTATCCAACTGCTTTAAAGCTGGCCAGAGCAAAAAAGTCTTCCGTGGCCTTGATTCCATATGTGACACCCCAAAAAGCCCAAAAACTGATCGATTCAGCCAAATGCAGTGTCGCATCGGCTACGGATGAAACTGCAAGCCAAATCATCAAGGCGGCCGTCCAACAAATTAGACAACTTTCAAAAACCATTAATGCTCAGACAAAAGCCATGGCGGATAAATGCTCGATTCCTGAAGTTGATCTGCTCAAGACTTTCATAGGGATCGGAGATGACTCTGCTGTTGGTCTGATTCTTGAGGTAGGCTCCATTGAACGGTTTGAAAGTGCGAAACACTTAGCCTCGTTCTTTGGCCTTCATCCTGTATATAAAAAAAGTGGGGATGGCTCTTGGGGCTACCATATGAGCAAAAAAGGGCGTGTAGCTCCCCGGCAAATTCTTTATATGGTTGCCATGGTAGCCATTCAATCCAATGTTCTGATACGAGAAATCTATGAAAAACATACGGAAAAAGGAATGAAAAAAAAGGCGGCTCTTGGTGTATGCATGCACAAAATTATTCGAATAATTTACGGAATGCTTAAACACAACAAACCATTTAACCCTGAAATTGACCGAAACAACAGGGAAAAACAGAATTCTCAAGGCGAAAAGAAGGTTTGCCGGGACAAAAGCCGTCGTTACCAAGCATATGACGTAATAGCCCCAATCTCAAGAAGGCAGGCTAAGAAAAGAGAGGAACGGAAGCAGTCCCAAAGCGACAACATCGCTAAATGCGGGATCAAGGCCCCCGTTCACGTTTCTTAACTTAACAGAATATCGGCCTTGTGTAAAGATTTTATCGAATTTTCAAAGAACAAATTTATTTTTAAAAAAAGGTTGACTTTAACCGGAACAACTAAAGTGATCTAAAATGCCTAAAGTTGCGGACTGCGCGAAACGCGCGACCATCCGGCACTCAATTGGACTTGCCTGATGTATTCCGGCAGAACGATATCACTACAAATTGAGTGCCGGATTAACCATAACTTTAGCTCACTTCAAACTTTAGTTCACTTTTAACTTTTCCGGTTTATCCGGGTTGGGTTTAAAGTTAGGGCGTGTTGTTTATCGGCATTGCTTCTTTTTTTTGTAATTTCCTGATGATTGCCAGGCCGAAGCATGAAATGCCTAAAAGGATTGAGAGCATTATCCATCCGGAATTGTATCCGTTCAAGTCTATAATGGCACCGAATATCGGAGGCCCGATCACCATTCCACCCCAGGCTATTGCAAACAATACGCCCATGAC
>JAGGYV010000168.1 GCA_021162325.1 Desulfobacteraceae bacterium
TCATAGAAGTTATTTTATTTTGCTTTCGTCTATTTCCGTCGATGACATTCACCACACAGAATAGGGCCGGTTTTTTGTTTCAGATGACAACCACTGCATTGCAAGTGGTATGAACGAATCAGGCTACAGGTGACTTTTGCCCGCCAATTTTTTCAATATATAAAGTAGCACATTCTTTCTTTTTTTTTTAGAAAAAACATCCGCAAGAAAAACCAATTTACTGATTATTCGATTAATCAACCCCGGATATTTCTATTGCATGAAAAATCAAATAAATGGTATCTGATTGGCATCACTTTAATTAAACAGTCTTGTCGAAAAGGGACCGGACTTTTAAATTCTCTAAAAACAAAAAAAATACAGACTTCAAAAACACAAACTTTTTAAAATGCACTTTTCATGAAAATACCACATAAAATTCTACTGGCCCTAAAACTTTATGATACGCTCTGGCGAGTATGTATACCATTGCTGAGGCTCAATTCGCGCCTTAAAGACGGATATGACAGCCGATGTACCGGTGACAAACTAAAACCGGCAGATATCTGGATACATGCCGCTTCGGCAGGAGAAGCATATCTGGCTTTATCATTAATTGAAAATATACATTCCGCTGGTCCAATTCATTTCCTGGTAACAACCAACACCCGTCAGGGGCTTGATATTATCAAAAAAGCGATCGAACCCAAAAAAATTAATCAGATCACCATTAAGAGTGCCTATATCCCCTTTGACCGGCCCAACGTAATGGATAAAGTGGTTCACCACATTGACCCGAAACTCATGATTCTGCTGGAAACGGAAATCTGGCCGGGGCTTCTTTTTGCGTTGAAAAAAAATCTTATCAAAACCATTATCATCAACGGTCGCGTGACCCCCAAAAGCCTGAAAGGGTATATGCGATGGCCTTCTCTGTGGAAAACACTGTGTCCGGACAAAATTCTTGCCATATCCCGTGATGACGCGAACCGATTTGCAACACTTTTTGGTTCACAAAAAGTTCAGACCATGTCCAATATAAAATTCGATCAATTACAAACAGTTATTAACGTCACCGACAATCATTTAAAGGCGTATATTCCGGATCACGCTCCCTTTCTGGTACTGGGATCGGTTCGACAGCCGGAAGAGAAACAGATTGAAAACATCATTCAAAATATATTATCTAATCTGCCGGAAACCGTTATCGGACTGTTCCCTCGCCACATGCACCGTATTAAATACTGGGAGCAGACACTTCACCGGCTTAATATCAACTATAAACGCCGTTCTGACTTAAACCGCAAGCCGGTCGCTAAGGGCACCATTATTTTGTGGGATACATTCGGAGAATTAAATCCGGCATATGCCCTTGCAAAAGCGGTATTTGTCGGCGGAAGCCTTGTTCCCCTTGGCGGCCAGAACTTTTTAGAACCCATGATATACGGGATTACGCCAATCATTGGCCCTTTTTGGGAAAATTTCGCATGGGTGGGTGATGATATTTTTAACCAGGGACTTGCGGTCAAGGTTAATAACTGGCAATCTGTTGCTTCCGGGCTAATACACCGACTCCGGCAGACTATCGGGCAGACAGAAACCGTTGCCCAACGACAGACGGCCGCTATCCGCTACATAGAAGAAAGAAAGGGCGGAACCTTGCAGGCATGCAGACTCATAGAGAATTTACTAAATCCGAAATCAGCTAATGAACAATCGTTAAATTAAAGATAAAATTCACTTAATAATCAAATGTTAGTGGCAAAAAAAAAGTTTCACCAATCTCACAAAACTGGCAAGGCGCACAAATTCTGAGGAATGAGGCGTAACTCGCCGACTCCGCAGTGACGAAGAATGAAGTGCAACCCAAAATTAAAATAGGCATTCGACTTTTTGCGAAGCCATAAAGGTTAATTAAATATGACTGATAAACCCAAATGTTACGGCATCATCCCTTCCCGTTATGCTTCCAGCCGATTCCCGGGAAAACCGCTTGCCGAGATTCACGGCATGCCCATGTTCTGGCATGTTTACCAGAGAGCCCGCCAATGCACGGAACTTGAAGCAATTGCCCTGGCAACGGATGACCAGCGAATTGAAAATGCGGCAAAAAAATTAAACGTCCCGGTGATTATGACGCGCAGCGACCATCCCAGCGGCACGGACCGCGTTCTGGAAGCAGCAATTAAAATGAACATCCCGAAAAACGCTGTTGTTGTCAATATTCAGGGGGATGAACCGGCCATGCAGCCGAAAATGATTTCGCAATTAGTCGCTCCTTTTTCAGATCCTGCAACATGTGTCTCAACGCTGGCCCGAAGAATCGATTACAGAACTGCTGAAAATCCGGATCAGGTAAAGGTTATTTTAGACAGAAACGGTAATGCCATCTATTTTTCCCGTTCCATTATTCCCTTCCCCCGGGATGGTTCCACAGATGAATTTTTGGGACATATCGGAATTTATGCGTTTCGCTTAAATATTTTAAAACAGTTTGTCTCTCTTCCGGTCGGAAAGGTGGAGAGCATTGAAAAGCTTGAACAACTCCGCCTCATAGAAAACGGCATTCCGATTCATGTTGTGGAAACCGAACTGATGAGCTTCGGCGTTGACAGGCCGGAAGATATTGATAAAGTCAGCGGCATCATTGATAAGAGCGATCTGCCTGAAACAAGTTGACATAACGGGCAAATGATATCATAAGAGAGCCTGTTTATCATGAAAAACAGTTGACATAACCCATAGTTAAGGAAAATACTATGCCGGAAAACATTTCAAGCCGAATTCACGACTTTTTCAATAATAAAAAAATCAGAAAAATCCTTGTTACACTACGCACGCCGCTCGGCATTTTGCTGTTTATTCTGTTGCTCACCCAGTTGAAAGCCGCCTGGTTTCTGCCGGGTCTTCTGGTTTCGATTCTCGGCCAGTTACTTCAGATATGGTGCATGTCCACCATTAAAACCAAAAAAAAGCTGACTGTCACCGGGCCGTATATGTTTGTCAGAAACCCCATGTACCTTGGTCGATTTTTTCTCATTTTTGGAATTTTGATGATGACCGGCAATCCATGGCTTCTGGTTCTTCTCACCGCTGTATACTACTATTATATGATCAACCGGGTTAATCGTGAGGAAAAAATTCTGTCAGAACTTTTTGGAGAAGATTATAAAAATTTCTGCAAAAATGTTCACCCGTATCTGCCGGGGTTTAAACGCTTTGATCCCACCAAACTCTGGTCATTTAATAAGGAAAGCTTTGAACAAAACAACGTATTAACCAATATCGTCTTACCGGTGATCTGTTATTTTGTTCTGTATTTATTCACCTTTGCCTGGCCGATTTAATGGCGTCAACATTGATGGCTTCGTAAAAAGTCCAAATTCTTTGTTGCGCTGCATCCTTCGCTTCTTCATAGTACGCTAAGTACGAATCATTACTCAGGATTTGCGTGCCTCGCCAATTTTATGAGATTGGTGGAACTTTTTTCTTTGCCATCGAAATTTGACTTTTTACGAGTTTGTCAACATTTACAGCTGAAAAAAATTAAGAAGTCACAAAAAATCATTTTACCATCCAAAATGGGTCAAGAGCAGACCCCCGTATTATGTATTTTTGAGCATCCGATACAGTGCTTCGTTATGCTTATAGGTGTTTAACATGCTGTTCTCAAAGTGTTTCCACTTTCTAAATATTTTCTTCTTCGCAAAATAGCTACTGTAATTGCAGATCGGAATAAAATCTGAATTTCCAATATTATCAACAACGAATAATCGAAAACTTCCAGAATGCATTTTTTTACACGATATATTTTTTGGCTTTAATGCCATTGTTATAATCTGTTGCTGAAATAAATAGTCTTTCAGTAAATATAAGGCACTTGACAGGCCATCATAGTGTGCTTCTGTTTCCTTGTTTGAGGATAAGTAATATTCCAGAGTCTTTGATACTGCTCCATTATGATCCAAAATCAAATCAAAAACAGAACCTATACCCAAGTTTGTTTCAATATCACCGTGAAACAACGGGATCATATCCCAGGAAATATTCCTTTTTTCAATTTGTCGGTAATATTTTTTCTCGCGCCGAGTTTCATCAGCGTTACCAAACACAACTACCTTGATGCAGAGATTCTCATTCTCAGGATGCCTATAACATTCTCTATGAAGTCCTTTCCCTACCAAATCAGATTTGTCAAGGTTAATCATAAATCCATACTCCTTGCAGCATAAATTTATTTAAATATTCAATGTTCGCTGACAGCGTATAATGCGGTTAACATAAATCATCAATGGAATTAAAGGGTTCCAAATCAGCTTCTTCGATCCGTTTTGGTGCCCAGGGGATACCCTTTTACTCAGCTTCTTTTGCCCATAAAAGCGTCAATTTCTGACCGAGATGGTTGCAAACTATTAAGAAGCCTATCAATAAGATTGGTTTTTAAATCCATCGGCAACGATTCGGCCATTGATATAAATTCATTTGTATCCATTATGTTGTACCTCATTTACTTTAAATATTCTCATTCAATTTGTTATTAAAGTCAAACCTTGAATTCAGGGCTTATGACGTGAATTGAGGAATTAAATAAGATGTCCCCGGAATTCGTTCTATGAATTCTAGTTCTAGGGATTCTATAGTTATTATGAGCGGAACTTTTTGATTTGGATGCCTTTTAATATTTTGTAATGTTTATCATTACCGGTTAAAATAGGAATCCTGTGCGAAATTGCCGTAGCACCTATCAAAGCATCTGCCAGTTGCATGGAGTGACTCAAATAATGCTGCTCGACAAAAAACATTGCTTTCACGGATATCTCTTCAGAAATATAGAGAATTTTTGTGTTCCAGGCATAGAGAGCTTTACGAAGGTTATTAAGTTCATTTTTATTTCTCATGCCTTGGACCAATTCCATATATGTGACAACAGAAATAAAAAAAATCTTTGAATTCTCAATTACTTTATATGCGTTTTCATTTCCTTTCATGTACCAAATAAGGACATCTGTATCGATAACCACTTAGAACCTTCCTTTCCTCAGTCCTCGTACATATTTATCTACGTCTTTGGCCGTATCGTTATCTTTCCAGATCCCAAACAATTGGTTTTCTATCGTTTCCTCATTTTTTTCAGTATAGGGGATAAGTTTTGCACAGGGCTTGCCGCGAAAGGTTATTACGATTTCCTCGCCCCGATTTACCGTATCAAGAAGCCCCTTTGAATTAAACCTGAGATCCTTGGCTGTTGCTTTCATCGTTTGACCTCCCATTCTTTAAGTTGACACTTTATAATGTAAACTATAAATTATTCCATGTCAACTCGCTGTTTCCTGGAACACAAAAAAAACAACTCATATACTCATTGAGGCGAACAATTATTGAACTTGTTCCCACAGTCCTCTATGAAAATTTATATCTGAATCAATTATTGATGGCGTCGTAAAAAGTAAAAGTAGCTCAAGCTGTGATTATGATTTTTACACATAATTTGCCGCGTACTGATTCATAAAATTTTTAAGATGACGCATTATCGTCACAAAATGCTCTTTGATAATGAAAACAATGTGATTTAAGTCGACACAGGTACGCTTTTGATCATTCTGATCAGGGTTTGCAATCATCTAAGGCAAAGCCGATGCTGGCTCTTTTTTTATTTCTGATTTTTGCAGGGGCATTGCCCCGGGGGCAGGCAACAATTTCACCCTTTTCAGAAAATTGAAAATCAGCAAGACTCAGCTTGTCTTTTGCGCAAGCGCCCATTGTTGGCGCAATCAGTTCTACGTCATGTTCTTTAGCGAGTTCACAGTTGTTATCACTGCCGTAAAGGGCGTCGGCGATGAGTTCTTCAGGCTTCAAATTCTGATTTTTTGCTGATTCGATGGCCGGGATAAGTGCATTCGCATCGCTGGTATGAGCTGGTTCAACTTCAACATGTGTTATCAGGTTAAGGGAAGCCTCTTTTTGTTCTTTATCATCGGTCAGATTGCAGTGTTCTTCCAGAACCCTTTCAAACAACTTGTAACTGTACATGGCCGTCACTTCGCGGGAGCCCTTAAACTGCTGTACCAGGTTAAACAAATCCTTGCTGACTTCTGTGAGTGTTTTTCTCGATTCAGACGGCTTGACTTTGGAAAAGCAACCCAGATCATTTTTAGAAAGATATTTATCGACAATTTGGCTTTGATCATCGTTTCGGCCATCCTGTAGGGGTAAGCCCCTGTGCTTACCCTGATCATAGGGAAACCACAGGGGGTTGTGCCCCTACAAAAACCGGATATTGGCCGAAACGATGATCAAGGCCGACAACCTTTTTATCGATGGTATCGAATTGATCTGGATGGCCCCGTTTCAAATTTGTTAAAAAATTATGAATGCTTTCTGAAAAAATGCCGATGCGGCCCAGTCTCCGCATATTTGATTTGATATGGACGGAATCAATTCGCTGCTTATCGGTATTAACGTTAAAAACCTGGGCCAGTTTATCTGTGCAGGACTTAAAAATATCGTCATCGAGATTATTTTGCACAACAATATTTCGATTGTTCCATAATGTTTTTTCTGAAAGGTATTTAGCCGAGTCTGATTCTTCAGTAATATTGAGCGCATAATGCCATTGAATGTTAAAGGCATACTGCTGTACTGTTTCTACATCGGTGAGGTCAAATTGCTGCTGAAGAATAAGGGCGCCGATTGCTGAATAGAGTTCTTTGGTTGGTCTGCCCATAGCTTCATCAAAATGTGCGGCAATCTTATCAATAGGGATTGAAGACAATATTTGCTTACGGAATAGACCCGTCCATCCGTTATCGAGCATTTTGCGTCTTTTGGGAGTGAGAAA
>JAGGYV010000237.1 GCA_021162325.1 Desulfobacteraceae bacterium
AAAAGCGTGACCGCGATTTTTGTTTTAAGAACAACGAGTGTCAGTCGTGTGAGAGCAAAGAATCTGATTGACGGCAGCATGGATGTGCTGGTGATTGACGTTAGTTCTGCGTCAGAATATGCAGCAGATCATATGTTGTGCGCTAAGAATTATGCCTGGAACAGTGGGGAGAATAATTTTGATAGTACAAATTTAATTCCGTATAAAGAAGATGATATTTTGATCTATGATCAAACCGGTGCCAATAGTGAAGCAGCGGCGGAATATCTCGCCGTCCAGGGGTTCGAATCGGTTTATTATATGGCCGACGGTTTAAATGACTGGATTGATGAAGGTTATGGAACTTTTACAACTGCTGAGGATGATGAAAAATGTACCAGCCTGTTGCCCATGGCATATGCCGGCAAGGATCAGACGGATGATAAAAGTGTGGACGAAAAACAACCAGTCACTCTGGATGGATATGCTTCCAGCAGTGGTGTCACATACGCATGGCTTCAGGTAGGTGGCGTTAACGATGTTACATTATCAGATCCGGCAGCTTTGAAACCGGTTTTTACGGCCCCGGATTTAAACAGTGGTGATGACACACTGATTTTTCAATTGACAGTCACCGATGATGAAGGAAAGACAGACACTGACAGAGTGAGGGTGTATGTGAACTGGAATAATGGCGAACCCACCGCTGATGCGGGGCCGGATCAGACAGTTTCTCCCGGCGCTACAGTCATATTGGACGGATCTGCATCAACGGACCCGGAAGATTCAATCGTTTCCTATCAATGGAACATTTCTGGCGCTATGGGTTCATTCCCACTTTCGTTAACGGGTCAAACCCCTTCGTTTACGGCCCCCAATGCGGATGAATGGGTTATTTATAGATTGACGGTAACGGACAACGGCGGAAAGACGGATACTGATAAAGTAACGATTACAATTAACGCAGATAATAACAAAATTGACGGAGATGTTAACGGTGACAGTAATGTTGATTTATCAGATGCGATTCTTGCGCTTCAGCTTATGGTTGGCATAAATCCAGCCCAGCCCATATACAAAACCGCTGATGTGAATGATGACGGTCAAATCGGACTTGAAGAGGCGATTCGGGCATTGCAGGCGGTTTCCGGGATTGAGTGATAGATTTTTATATCAAAGGCACTAACAGAGTGATTTAACAATGCAATATAATCGATTAAACTTATTTGTCATGCGGTATCTGGTATGTGTTGTTTTTTTAATTTTAAATATTGTTTCATACGGGCTGGCAGATGATTCTGTTGAGACAATGTCAGGCAATGCGTATAATGATGCGCCAGCAAAATCCGAATTCGACGAATTGGATGATTTTGATACGTTCGATGAATTTAGTGAGTTTGCTGATACGCAGGAGATTGAAACCTATGATCCTTTAAACGGTTATAACCGGTTTATGACCCAGTTTAATGATAGGGTCTATTTTTGGTTTTTAAAACCGCTGGCCCAGGGCTACAGTGCAATTGTAAAAGAACCGGCCAGGCAGGCTGTGGGAAGGTTTTTTGACAATCTGGGATATCCGTCCCGTGTCGTGAATAATCTTTTGCAATTAAAAATCAAACCGGCCGGCATCGAAACTGCCAGATTCGGCGTGAATACAACCACCGGCCTTTTGGGATTATTTGATCCTGCCTATTCATGGCTGGAACTAAAACCCTGTCCGGAGGATTTTGGTCAAACGTTGGGTTATTATGGGGTTGGTAGTGGATTTCATATTGTGCTGCCGTTTCTGGGCCCTTCAAATCTGCGGGATGTGTTTGGTGAACTTCCGGATTATTTTTTAGACCCGGTAATTTATATCGACGAGGTTGAAATTCGTCTGGCGGTCACAGGCGTTAAGGTTATTAACTTTACATCCCTTCATATTGAACAGTATGACGCCCTGAAAAAAGATGCGTTTGATCTCTACATTTTTTTACGTAATGCCTATGAAACGAAACGAATCAAGGCGATAGAGGAATAAAGTGATGAAAAAAGCTTTAATAACCGCATTATGCTTATTGTGTACAGCCTTTCCGGTGATGGCGGACGAAGTCAAAAGTGTTGAAAACCTGTTAAAGGAAAAAACTGAGACAGTTTTAAAAATTCTCAAGGCAAAAGAGATCGATGAACAGGCAAAGAAAAATAAAATTATGGAGATTATCAGCCCCATCATTGATTTCCAGCTCATGGCTAAGCTGACTTTAGGAAAAATCAATTGGGGGAAGTTAAGCGAAAAACAGAAAACCGAATTTGTTGATTTGTTTGTCGAACGTCTTAAACGGTCATATTTAGACAAATCCTCTTTTTATGATGATGAAATGATTGTGTATAAGCCCGGTTTTCAACGCGGGAATAAGGTTCATGCCCCGGTTAACATTATTTCCAATGATAAGCCTATCGAACTGTTGTACAAATTTTACAAGTCCGGCCGGGGCCAAGGCCAAAAATGGATGGCTTATGATATTGAGATTAACGGTGTGAGTCTTATCAAAAGCTATCAGGCCCAATTCTCGGAATTATTGAAAAACGGCACAGTAGAAGATCTGCTGGTAAGTCTAAGAAAGCCGGTTGAAGAATAACTTAAAAAATTGTTGTAAATTATGCCCGGAACAAACTCACTGACCAACCGTTTTTTTGATAAAATCATTATCAGCCACCCGGCTGTGGTGCTCATCATTCTTCTATCTGTCATTTCCACATTAGGTTTTTTCGCAAAAGATTTTCAAATTGATGCGTCTTCCGAGACCTTAATTCGGGAGAATGATGAAGATTTACTGCTGGCGCGCCAGGTATATTCACGATACGGCATCCAGGATTTTCTGGTCGTTGCCTATTCTCCCCATAATGATTTGTTGTCCGATGAAGCGCTCAACGATATTGCCGGTTTAAAAAAGGATTTTTTAAAACTGGATCACGTGGATTCGGTGACCACGCTTTTAGATGTCCCGATACTTGAAAGTCCGCCGGTATCTATTGCCGAACTAACTGGTAAAATCCCCACGCTGAAATCTCCTTTAATTGATCGGTCTCTTGCCCGCGTTGAGTTGTCAAACAGCCCTGTATACCGGAATCTTCTGGTTAGTCCGGACCTGAAAACCACGGGCATCCAGATTAACTTTAAAAACGATACGGTGTTAATGGATTTGATCCATCGCAATGACGCGTTACGTGACAAGTTGTCTGAGCAAGGACTTTCAAAAGAAGAAACCATTGAATATGACCGGGTTCGGGTGCATCTGGATCGACACAGGGACCTTTTGGACAGTCAGCGGCATGAGGATATCCTATTCATTCGGGCCATTATGGACGATTACCGGGGAGAGGCGGATCTTTTTCTGGGGGGCGTCAGCATGATTGCCGATGACCTGGTACGGTTTGTAAAAAATGATTTGAAACTGTTTGGTATCGGTGTTTTCTGCTTTCTTGTAATTACGTTAGGCGTTATTTTTAAAAAGATGCAGTGGATTATTTTACCGATGTTTTGCTGTGTGTTTGCCGCCATTGCAATGGTCGGCCTGCTGGGGTTTTTTGGATGGGAGGTAACCGTTATTTCGTCAAACTTTATTTCCCTGCAACTGATTATTACCATGGCCGTCACCATTCACCTGATCGTCAGATACCGTGAACTTTCTGCAATCCATCCTGATTGGTCACAGCATGAGCTCGTGCTTGAAACCGTTCGCCTTAAGCTGACGCCCTGTATCTATGCGGCGTTAACGACTATTGCCGGATTCGGATCACTGTTGGTTTGTGATATTTATCCGGTTATTACCTTTGGGTGGATGATGGTTGCCGGGATCATTGTTTCTCTGATCATTACGTTTATATTTTTTCCATCGGCAATGATGCTGTTTTCGAAAGCGGCGCCGCCGGATCTGAAGACGTCAAGATATTCTTTGATGCATCTTCTGGCACAATTTACTGAAGCGCATGGCCGCGTAATTCTTGTTGTCAGTTTGGTGGCCTTTATTTTGAGTGCTGTGGGTATTTCCCGGCTGGTGGTGGAAAATTCATTTATAAATTATTTTAAGGAAAACACCGAGATTTATCAGGGAATGAAGGTGATTGATCAGCAGCTTGGCGGAACCACCCCGCTGGATGTGTTGATTGATCTGGAAGATACGGATCCCGGGAACACAGTGTCAATCGAACCTGCGGACAGTGGCGTATCTGATGACGTTTCGGAATTCGATGAATTCGCCGAATTTGATGAGCCGGATGTGGCGGACAACGCAGCAAAATACTGGTTTACGCCGTATAAAATGAATAAAGTGCTTAAAGTACATAATTATTTGGAAAGCATTGCCGGTGTCGGCAAAGTACTTTCTCTGGGCACCATGATGAAGATGGCGGATCGCCTGAATAAGGGGAAGTCCCTTGACAGCTTTGACCTTTCTATTATTTACAATGAAATCCCGGAAACATTTAAAAAAATGTTGGTGGAGCCGTATGTTTCGGTTGAAAACAACCAGGTCCGTTTTTTTGTCAGGGTTAAGGATTCGGAAAAAGATTTAAGACGAAACGAGCTGTTGAAAAAGATTGATTATGACCTGACCCATCAGCTGGGATATCAGCCGGAAAACGTCCACCTGACCGGGATGCTGGTATTATATAATAATATGCTGCAAAGTCTGTTCAAATCCCAGATAATGACATTGGGCATTGTTGTTCTGGCTCTGGCCGTGATGTTTTCTGTTTTGTTCCGGTCCTTTCGCATAGCGTTTATTGCAATAACCCCAAATTTTCTGGCAACCAGTGTCGTTCTTGGTGTGATGGGGTGGATGGGCATTCCCCTTGATATGATGACCATCACCATCGCGGCCATTAGTGTCGGTATTGCCGTAGATGATACAATTCACTATATTCATCGGTTTGAAAAAGAGGTTCGGATCGATAGAGATTATATAAAAGCCATGCATCGCTGTCACAGCAGTATCGGTCATGCCATGTATTTCACCTCCCTGACAATTATTATCGGATTTTCCATTCTCACGTTGTCTAATTTTATTCCCAGTATTATTTTCGGTCTTATGACGAGCCTGGCGATGCTCATTGCGCTGATAGCCGCTCTGACGCTTTTGCCGGCCCTGATCATCCTGATTAAGCCGTTTGGGTCGAATTAGAATGAAATTTGACCGGATCATCTATAATGGCATTGTGCTTACCGTTAACCCTGATTTTGAAATCATAAATGACGGTGTGGTGGGCTTCAAAGACGGTGTAATCCATTGTGTGGAATCCCGTAAAAAAGATATTTCACAATATGATGCTGATGATTTTGTAGATGCGAACGGCGGGATCGTAATGCCCGGGCTGATTAATTCTCACGTGCACCTGCCCATGTCTTTATTTCGCGGTCTTGCTGATGACCTGCCGCTTGCCCAATGGCTCAATGATTATATTTTCCCGGCTGAACAAAAACATATATCACAGGATACGGTCAGGATCGGCACGTTGCTGTCCTGTGCGGAAATGATATTGAGCGGTACCACCACCTGCTGTGACGGATACTTTTATGAAGATGACGTCGCTGCCACAGTCCTTGAAAC
>JAGGYV010000213.1 GCA_021162325.1 Desulfobacteraceae bacterium
AAGCAAAAAATCCGTCTCTACTTTTGAGTAAGCGCTATATCTGGCTCGCATGAGCTGCACAGCCGTTTCAGCGGCGATTTCGCCTTTGATTATTGGTTCACAACACTCTGCATAGACAATGCCGGATCCGCAGGGACATTTATTCATAAAAAATCCTTAATTATATTATAAAATAATAAAACAAAGCGACATCCATCTTTGATGTTGAACGCTTAACGTTTCGCCTGTAATCATTGATAGACCCGTAAAAAGTCAAATTTTGACGGCAAAGTATAAAAGTTCAAATTCAAGGCGCGCAAATCCTGAGTAATGATTTGTACTTAGCGTACCATGAAGCAGCGAAGGATGCAGCGCAACACAGAATTTGGGCTTTTTACGAAGCCGTAATCATTCTTTTACGGTTTATACGGACTTGGATGTGTAATCAACCCTGATTTTGAGGGCTGTCCAAAAAGTCCACCGTCTATTTTCGTTTGGCGTTGCGCGACTGACGCCACGATTCCAACGCGTTGAACGTCTCCCGAATCCGGCCGTACCGGAGAAACAGACGGTCAAATACGGTCAGCTGAATCCATGATGCCAGTGCGAGGAGATATGACAAGGGTTCAGGCAGCCGAAGGGAGACCTGGATTTTCAACACCCGTTGTTTTATTCTTTTTAAAATCACTATATTATCCGTAAACTTAAGGATTCTCTGATTTTGCGTGTATGTAAGCACCAAAAAGGAACAAAGCAAAAGACTCCAAAAAGCCATGGGCGAAACCCTGATGATCAGATACAGGGTCAACAAAATAAAAATCATGAGAAACGGCAGCAGAATCACATAGGGCATGGCCTTTTTAAGAAAAAAAACCTTAAACATCTGACGGGACCCCACCGCCAGATGATGCAGCAGATCCTTTCTGCGCGCATCATTATTTAAAAACCGGTCGGGAATCTCCAGAAACCGCCAGTTCCATGGGACAGACAATGATTCATCGACCAGTTCGAATCCATTGTTTTCCATAACTTTCCGGCTTAACTGGTACCCGTAGTACATCAGGGTGTCAGCTTCCCGGTCTGTGAAGGAATCCAGGTCAGTACGAATCCGGGTTAACGCGCAGACTATTTTTTCAGCGTCTGATGAAAAAATCTGATTCCGGGTGGCATGATCCCCCAGATCAAAAAAAGCAAACCGACCGGAACCGTATTTAAAAAGTTCATTTAAACTTTTACCGCGAATTCGATCCATAAGAATATCATTTGCCCGCAGGGCCACATTGAGAAATTGGGCGGACGGATGATTCTCGGATTTTAAAATATCCGACGCGTCGCTACAGATAATGTGGGTGCAATTTTCAACAAACAATGACGCCAGTCCCTGGTTATCCACCAGACCGCCGTCCACCAGCCGGACGGTCAGAGGCTTTCCTTTCGCTTTATAAAGGTTCCTGATTTCTATGGGCTCGAAAATACCAGGCACACAGCTGGATGCCGCCACCGCCTGGCCCAGGGTGATGTTATAAAGAATTTTCCGCTGCGGCATGGTCAAGCGGTCATCATCAATCCGGAATTTTTTTAAAAATCCAATGGGATCACCGCCGGCTTCACAGACAGTTCGCTGCTCACCAACCGAAACATTTGTGAACTGCCACAAATGGCCGGTATTCAGCGATGTAGCATTGATAATCAGTAAAGGGACACGGGTTTCAGGACAAAGATTGGCGGCAAGCGGACGGATGGGGATATCTTTCAAAGGAACACAGCCCTGCTTTGACACCCGGCCGCCGACGATCGGCTGGTAAAAAAATTTAGTTAAAAGCTCGGCCAGTCGCTCGGTATTTGAAAATTCCGCAGCCAGCATTCGGGCGTTTTTGACCGGATCCAGAAAAGTACGCAACATCATGTTTTTCTGGATGGCAGCCAAAAAATCGGTTTCGATTTCCGCGACCATCCGGATATAGGCTTCCCGGCCGGGTGCCGCCTGACCTTCTGCCGGAGTTCGTTCCAGCAACGCCTTGACCTTGAGATAATAATAAGCGGCAATAATCGAACCGCCGGATACAGATGAAATTACATCGACTTTGCGGAGCAGATCCAGCTCGGCCAGCCGGGCCAGCACCCCCACGTGAAACAGGGATGACCGAAAGCCGCCCCCGGACAGTGCAAGACCTATCTTAAAATCATTCCGGGTTTCCATGGTTACATCTTCTGTAGAATATCTTTTACCCGGCTGCCGTCGGCAGCGGATCCGAAATGCCCCATGATATCCTTCATGGCCTGCATTTTGTTCTTATATTTGAAAAAATCAATATTGTCAGCGATCCATTGGCAAAGCGCATCATCGGAGACCATTTTCGGCAGATACGACTCCAGAATTTCAATATACCGGGAATCACCTGGCCGGCCGGATTGCGCCAGTGTTTCCCGCTCCGACTTGGCCAGTTTTTTTAAAATTTTCACCACTTCCTCATCAGAAAGCGCCTTTGTCGCCGCCCGGGCAAATTCGCCCATGACCACCCGCAATGTATTTTTTGTCTCATCATCCCTGGCTTTCATGGCTTGCACCATGTCTTTTTTGATTTGTTCCTGTAACGTCATTTTCCAGCTCCTTGTTAAATTTTGTTTTTAATTTATTAGTCCATAAAAACACGGAGAAAGCCAAGAAAAAAAATTAACCGCATTGTAAATATGCCAGGAATCAAAGGACGATACCGTTTAACGCAATACTTAACAAGCTCGTAAAAAGACAGATTCCGACGGGAAAGTATCATACAACAATACACATTCCCATTTTACAAAAACTATGATATTATTTTGACAAGTTAGGCAACTTGCTGATACACTATAATATTGAAATTTTATTTCAGACATCTGCCTGATGATGGATAGCGGCATCCCCCCTGAACATATATTTTAAAAAACGGTAGTATTTTTAATGAAAATTAAAAAACTCGAACCCGGCGCAAAAATATCGCTTACCAATGACGGCGATTTATCTCTTTTTTTTGTAGGGGTCGGGAGTGCGTTTACAAAAAAACATTATCAGACGAACCTGATTATTATCAAGGGCAGCGACCACGTTATGATCGATTGCGGATCAAAAGCCCCGCAGGCATTATATGAACTCGGACTCAGCGTAACAGATATCCAAAAATTTTTAATCACCCACTCCCACGCAGATCATATCGGCGGCCTGGAAGAGGTCATGCTGATGGGACGATTTGTCGGTAAAAAAAAGCCAGTCATCATTATTGATAAAAAATTTCAACAGCTTTTATGGGATATGTCTTTAAGAGGCGGCGCTGCCTATAATGATGAAAAAAACGGTTCAGACATTACTTTCAGCGATATGTGGCGCACCATCCGGCCGAAATGGCTGCCGGCCTACCCCCGGGAAACCCATGAAACAAATATCGGCGGCATTAACCTGAAAACATTCCGCACAATGCATACACCGGATGATGCGGCTGACTGGGAAAGTTCATTCTGGAGTTGCGGGATGATCATTGACAACCGGATCATGTTTACCAGTGATACCCGATTTGACCCGGATTTATTTAAAAATTACTGCCCGCACTTTGACCTGGAAATGATCTTTCATGACTGCCAGTTTTTTACCGGCGGCGTGCATGCCGGTATTGATGAATTAAATACCCTGCCGGCTGAGATAAAGAAGAAACTCATTCTCACCCATTACGGGGACGATTGGGAAGACTACCGGGAAATAGTAAAAAATTATGGATTTCATGACCTTGCGAAGCAATGGCATTACTATAATTTCGAATGAAAGCACTGGTCCATTGACATGCAAAATTTTCATACTTGATTTTGACAGACAGCACCTGTTCCAAGCTGCTGCTCCGGAGACAATCGCCCAAACTAGTCGAATCTGGAAAAAAGACATCCAAAATTTGGGTCCCTGGACCCGAACCGGCTCAAACCGGTTTGATGACACCCCCAATAAAACAGATAGACCAAATACGACGGGCAAATGGGTATGGCAGCCGAGGCAAACCGGTGACAGCCCGACGGTTCTTGTCTGCGGGGACTGCACATCAACCATGGACGCGGCCTGGCATTTTATTAAAAACCGTCAGATGAATATTTGGGACTCGGTGATTGCTGTTGCGCAGACCGCCGGACGAGGCCAGCAGAAACGGCAATGGATTTCCCCAGCCGGCAACATCCACGCATCCTGGCTCTGGCCCATCCCTGAATTTGGCGGCGAAACGGAAACCGACTGGAGCGGTTTGATGTCTCTGGTGGTGGGATTTATTTTTGCCCGGGTTTTCAAGGGACTAAACGTTCCGGTACAGATCAAATGGCCCAACGACCTGCTGATAAATGACCGAAAATTCGGCGGCATTCTGGTGGAAAGACGTGAAAACCATATTGTTGTGGGCACCGGCATCAATATAAATTATTCACCGGAAGACAAACTGTTGCGTGATGAGTTTTCCGTACCGGCCACCCATCTTCTTGACCAGGGCTTTGACATGTCCCCGCTTGCCTTATGGACAACCCTGGTAGAAAAAGGACAATCCCTGTTCGAAAAACTGATTCAAACATCAACACCGACGAAATTTATCAAAATGATTGATACGCAAATGGCATGGGTCGGCAAAAAAGTGCGGGTCCGGCAAATGAATGCGGATATTTTTGAAGCAATAATTCTGGGACTGACCCAAGATGGCGGTCTGCGGATAAAAAAAACAGATATAGAAGAAGTGTTGTATTCGGGCAGTATTCTCCCTGCA
>JAGGYV010000065.1 GCA_021162325.1 Desulfobacteraceae bacterium
AATTAGGAATTAGGAATTAGGAATTAGGAATAAAGAATATGATATAATGTGTAGGTCGGATTAGCGCGTAGCGCGTAATCCGACATTTATGGAATCCGGCATTTATGGAATCCGAAAGTTTTGGGGTATGGCGATTTATGTATATCCCTATGAATAACTGAACCGGGGAAGAGCACCATGGAAAAGATACACCTGCTTTTAGTGGATGATGAAACTGATTTTCGGGCGCCGTTAAAAAAAAGGCTGAGGAAAAGAGGCTTTATTGTTTTAGAGGCAGGAGACGGTGATGAATGCCAGGCTGTCATGAATGATGCGCCGGTTGATGTGGTTGTGCTGGATGTGAAGATGCCGGGAATGAACGGAATCGAAGTCCTTTCGTGGATTAAAGAAAATTATCAAAAAACAGAAGTAATCATGCTCACCGGTCACGCTTCAGCGGTTGATGGGGTTGAAGGGATTAAAAAAGGGGCTTTTGATTATTTGACAAAGCCCCTGGAATTTCCGCATCTGGTCCAGAAGATTGAGCAGGCGGTTGAAAAAATCCGGCGTGAAGCGGAAAAGCAGCAGGAAGCGGAGTTCAAGACAAAGATGGAACAGCAGATGATTTCCACCGAGCGGCTTGCTTCTTTAGGGACACTGTCCACCGGCATTGCCCATGAAATTGATAATCCGCTGGCAATTATCAAAGAATCCGCAGAATACATGCGTCTTTTGCTGGGTAAAGCAGAACATGCGGATATGCCGCGTAAATCCGACTTTGAAAATGCTGTTGGAAAAATTGAAACCGCCATCGAACGGGCAAAACGGATTACCCATCAGTTGCTCGGATTTGTCAGAAAGCCGGAAACCTTTTTTGCTGAAACAGACCTTAAGGTTCTGGTGGCCGAAACAGTTGAGTTTGCCGCCAAAGGGGCGGAGATCAAAGGCATTCAAATCGTACAGGATATGGAAGGCGCAAATGGCACCATTTGGAGTGACCCTTATGAGATTCGCCAGGTGTTATTCAATTTACTGACCAATGCCATTGCCGCCATTGAGTCCGATGGAACCATCACGGTATCTTTAAAAGATACGGACTCACGTACCATGCTTATTGTTGAAGATACCGGAAAAGGGATTCCAAAAGAAAATCTGGAGAAAATTTTTGAACCGTTTTTTACCACAAAGCCCATTGGAGTGGGGACTGGACTTGGATTATATGTAACTTGTGGAATTGTCGAACGGCTTGGGGGCAAAATTGATATTGCCAGTCATGTCGGCAAGGGCACCCGGTTTCAGGTGACGCTGCCACGGTCACGCGAAGTATGCGGTAGCATGGGCGATAATAAAGAGTTATGTGTTGATATATTAAATAAGATAAAAGGAGACCGAGAAAATGATTAAAATTCCGGCAAAGGTCTTGATTGTAGATGATGAGAAAGATTTTGTGGAAATGTTTTCCCTGCGTTTAAAGGAGGGTGGCGAAAAAGTGTTTACCGCCCACAGCGGACAGGCATGTTTGGAAAAACTGGCACAGGAAAATATTGATGTGGTGGTGTTGGATATTAGAATGCCCGGTATGGATGGGTTGGAAACATTAAAAGAGATTAAAAAAAGATATCCCATTGTTGAGGTTATTCTGCTGACCGGTCATGGCGCCATTGAAACCGCAGTGGATGGTATGAAACTGGGAGCCTATGATTATTTGTTAAAACCGGCGGATGCCGATGAAATGGCGAAGAAGCTGGAAGGGGCCCGAAAAAGAAAGGATGAGCAGGAAGAGCGAATCCGAAAGGCGGAGCAAAAGTCTTTGTTGCGCAGGGGTGGCAACCTTTAAATTCATAAGGAGTTAAGAATATGGAAAAAAATAAAATTAACTTATTGTTTGTTGATGATGAGGAGCAATTCCTGGAATCAATGAGCAAACGTCTGTCAGCTCGTGATTTTAATGTACTTTCCGTTAATCGTGGCGAAAAAGCCATAGAAGCCGCAAGAAGTAATCCGGTGGACGTTGCACTGATCGACTTGAAAATGCCGGGCATTGATGGAGAAGAAACGCTAAAGGCTCTGAAAAAGGAACATCCCTGGATAGAGGTTGTTATTTTGACCGGACACGGCAGTATCGATTCGGCAGTGGATTGTACCCAGGACGGAGCGCATTCCTATCTTCAGAAGCCCTGCGATCTTGAACAACTGCTTGAAGTCCTCAAGGAAGCCTATAAAAAACGGGTGATGAACAAGAACAAAATTGAAGAAAAAAAGATGAATGAAATGCTGAAAATAGCACAATCGACTTCTCCCCGTGAGATTCTGCGGCGGTTAACGGAAATCGATGCTGGGGCAGGGTAATTTATTTTATCTGGATATCCACTTCACTTAAGTTATTGCCTCAAATTTTTGATATTGATTAATGCCCTGGGCTATTATGTGCGGCCCTTACAGAGCAAAATTATTTCCGGTATATCGTATTTGTACCCCCCGCGAACGTGTACCTTTATAAAGTATAAAAAATAACCGGAAATACTATTTTCTGGATTTTCGCCGGCGATCCCGCTAAAGTAATGATATGAAAATCCTTTTTGCATTTTTACTGATTATTTTTCTGGTATTTAGCGGATACCACTTATCGTTTCGAAAACTCCGGATACCCCTGTTTGCGCATAAATTCTATCTTACCGGCATTGAATTTCTTTTTCTCGGTCTTCTGCTGGGCCCTCAATTTTTAAATATTCTGGATGTGAATACTCGTGATGGATTGGCTCCGGTTTCCGCTCTGTTGCTCGGGTGGATCGGCATGTTATTCGGGTTCCAGTTTGAGTTGTCAAAATTAAAGAGATTCCCCGGTGTTTTTTTTCTGGCCGGATTTTTAGAAGGACTTCTGACTTTGATCGTTGTATTCGGCGGTATTTATTTCAGCCTTCCGTTGATTGCAAAAGTCTCCGATCATATGCGGATCGTTATATCAATAGTGGGGGCAAGTGCCGCAGCCTGTACAGCCCAGACAGGCCTGGCCCTTTTTTCGGCAAAAAGAACAGGCATTAATCGATCAGTTATTAAAATTCTTCGATATTTGTCCAGTGTCGATGGATTCGTTGCGATGCTGGCGCTGATACCGGCATTTATATTTTTCCCGCAAAGTTCAGGCAGTGCCGGGTCACGCTTGTTTTTTGGATATAATGTATTAATCGCCATTATATTGTTTACCGGTGTGTTGATTTTATACAATCTGTTTTTAGTCTATCGCAGGGAACAAAGTGAACTCGCCCTGATTATTATCGGAATGGTAATTTTTATCAGCGGTTTTTCATCGGTCATGCGTTTTTCTCCCTTACTTTCAAACTTTTTTATCGGTGTGTGTCTGGTTAATTTGACCAGTGAAAAAGAAAAGATTTATACCACGCTGGTCAGCATTGAAAAACCGGTGTATTTGTTGCTGCTGGTTTTTTTGGGGAGCGCCTGGCATCTCCATACTTTCTGGGCATTTGTGGCTGCCGGAGGATACTTTTTGTTTCGTTTTGCCGGAAAAATGATCGGCGGATTTTCAATTTCATTACTGGGGCCGAAAATGAAAGAATATCCCGCCGGACTCGGCCTGGGGCTTATTGGACAAGGCGGCCTGCCGCTTGCAATCTTATATGATTTTCAACAGGGATTTCAGTCCGGAATGGCAGATATTGTTGTTGGGATCGCATTGATATCAATTAGTTATTGCGATCTTATATGCCCGGCGCTGGTGGGGCGAGTGTTGAAAAAAGGAACGGTATGACCCCGGGCATTTTAAAAAAAGACCATCTCCTGTCTTATGTTTTAATTATTGTATGTCTGGGGATTTCAGGCCTCTGGGTGAAGGGGATTGATGTTGAAACCGGAAGGCAGCAGGCCGGGTTGATTATTTTTTCCCTCGGATTTGTGATGCTTTCCGCGTATGTCCTGGCGCAGATTGTCCGATTTTTTAATCTTCCGATGCTCACCGGGTATATTTTTGCCGGCATTATTGCGGGGCCGTATATCACAGGATTTTTGACCGCTGAGATGGTTGAGCGATTGCGTTTGATTGATGATCTGGCCCTCAGTTTTATTGCCCTGATGGCAGGCGGTGAGCTTCGTATGGCCTTGATTGTCCAGCGCGGGAAATCCATTTTTTTGAGTATTGTTTTTGTGACAGGTCTCGTTGGCGGGCTGGTTGTGTTATGTATCCTATTAATGGGCCAGTTTTTTAATGTGACATCCGGCTTTAATTTTATCTCGCTTCTGGTTTTTGCGATTTTAATCGGCGTTATCTGTGTGGCCCGTTCACCTTCTTCTGCGATTGCCGTAATTAAGGAATGTGAAGCCAAAGGGCCGTTTACAGCAATGATACTGGCCGTCACCGTTGTAACGGATGTATTGATTATTATTGTTTTTACCATTGCCATGGCATTATCCAAAATCCTGATGAAAGGCGGCAGCCTTATTCAGTTAACGGAAATATCCGGCCTGATGTTTGAAATTCTGGCGTCTTTGATCATCGGTGTCGTTCTCGGCCGGATCATATCCTTTTATATGGATCGGGTCCGGCGTGATTTTCTGCTGTTTCTTTTATTTTTAGCATTTGCTGTGGCCCGTTTGTCCATCGGGTTTAATCACATAATGGAAGTGCAATATGAGATTTCACTGCATCTGGAACCGCTGTTGATTTGCATGAGTGCCGGTTTTTTTGTTCAGAATGTCAGCCGGTTCGGTGATGATTTTCTTGAAAGCCTGGAAAAGATGTCGCTGCCGATTTATGCACTGTTTTTTTCAATTGCCGGGGCATCCTTAAATTTTGATTCTTTGATGCTTTGCTGGCCGTTGGCAATCATAATTGTTATTGCCCGTATGGTTGGTTTGTTCGGCGGGAGTTGGCTGGCCGGCGTTATCAGTCATGACCCGCCGATATTTAATCGAAATGCCTGGATGACCTATGTGACTCAGGCCGGGGTTTCCATCGGCCTGGCCCAAATCGCGGCCCGGCAGTTTCCGGAAATCGGCATTCATTTAAATACCGTGGTTCTGGCCATTATTGCCATCAACCAGATTATCGGCCCGATTATATTTAAGCTGGCTTTAAATAATGTCGGAGAAACCGGCCGGCAATAAAAGCCAAACGTAGATTTGACCCCTTATAACAATAAACATCGAGGGAATAATTATGAATAAAATGAATATGCGCATTATTGATTGGTTGTTGTCAGAAAGCCGATCAAGTGTAACTGAGGCTTACCCTGAATTTGATTCCTTTAGACAGGCTTTTCATAGAGAATCAGACCCATGGGAAGACCCGGTGGACAGGGCAATCGTTGGTGGATTTATCACAGATTGCGTTGCCTTTGCGTTTGCGGCAGGCTACGCTTCCGCCATGCAGTGCCTTGTTCCGGGCCTTCCTAAAAATGCGATTACCTGTTTTTGTATTACAGAGGCGGGAGGCGGGCATCCCCGCGCAGTTAAATCACAACTTGTGTTTTCGGGTAATAATGCCGATCAAAAGAAAATTTTTACGCTAAATGGTAAAAAAAAATTTATCACCTGTGCCAAAGAAGCGGATTTTTTTCTGGTAGCCGCATCAGAAGGGACCCGTGACGATGGTAAAAACAGCATCCGGATGATGAAGATAGACAGCAAAACGCCGGGGATAAGGGTTGTGCCCATGAATGACCTTTCTCTGGTACCGGAAATCAGTCATTGTGAATTAATATTTACTGATGTTACCATTTCTGAGGCGGATTTGCTTCCCGGTGACGGCTATATAGATTATATCAGGCCGTTTCGAACCATTGAGGATCTGCATATATCTGCCGGTATCCTGGGGTATTTATTCAGGAATGCATGCAAATATGACTGGGGTCGGGATATTCAGGAACGTATTCTGGGACATGTTGTATCTGTCAGAACCCTTGCATTAAGCAGTCCTACTGCGTCTGAAGTTCATATTGTTATTGGCGGTGTGTTAAAACAAATAAAAGAATTATTTAAGGTTCTTGAATCTTTTTGGGAACAGGTTGGCGGAGAAGCACAAAAAGCCTGGGACAGGGATAAAATACTTATGGATATTGCTGATAAGGCGCGGACCCGGCGTTTGCAGGCCGCATGGGAATTTTATGAAGCAATGAATATAGCGTCGTAAAAAGCTTTTCATGGTGACGCATCACCACTGTATGAAAAAATAACTTGTCAATCATTTCAAAAGATTATGGACGGGTTATTTGGAAGTCCAACTTTTGCGTTGCGCTGCATCCTTCGTTTTTTCAAAGTACGAAAAGTACGTATCATCACTCAGGATTTGCGCGCCTCGCCAATTTTAAGATTTGGTGGAACTTTTTTCTTTGCCATCGAAATCCGACTTTTTACGAGTTTGTCAAGGAATATAGGATGACATTCCAGGCCATCCAAATTGATGGAAACGACGAGAAAACAGGTATACTTACATTTATGATCCCATGATCCCTGATGGCGGTCACCCAGTTTAATTCCGCATTTCACAAACCGATCATCACGATAATAATGATATCCCGGTCAATGCATCCATATCAATAGCATCAATATGGATGACCTCTTTTTTATTTCTTTTCGGTTGACCGCATCTTTCTTGCCTGAATTTTCAATTGTTATTTAATCCTGTTCAGGTTATGTTTTTGTGGATTTTTATAATGAGGGATAAAAATATTTTCCAATTGAACTGAAAAAATCATGACGGTTATTGCAGCGAAGCGGTTTAATCTCATCATAGACAGGGGATTACTTCGTTGCTCGTTCCTCACTCCTCGTAATGACATCTGAGATTCAGGGGTTTTCGTTCAGAGACTATATAGATTCAACACGGCTTGAAATGAATGCCCCCCCAAATTATGTGAAAGGAAAGTCATATCCTACTGTTAACGTTTGCGCTCGTCCCGTTATCCCTGTTTATCGGAATTGCCGCCAGCGCCATCGGTTTTACTGCCTGGCCGCTAATTGTACCGATTTTATTCATTCTTTGTGGATTTGATCTGTACCTGACCTTGTTTTCCAGTCTGCTGGTAGACTGCGGGAATGCCCTGGTCATGACGCTGATTGCCGCAAAGCATCGCCAGATCGATTTCCGGCAAGGGTTTTTGCTGGCTGTTTTTGCCCTTGTTTGGATTGTCGGGGGCATTGTGCTTGGAAAAGCATTTATTCCGGGAAATCAAGATTTTTTCAAAGGCTCCGCAGGTATTATTACAATTATTATCGGGATTTCATTTGTCCTCAAAGGCGTAAAAGGTAAAATCACCGGGGACAATCCTGGAACGGTAAAAGAAGACAGCCGTCCGGATGCATTGAATAAAACAGATGATGGGGGACGCCGACATTTCCTGATTTACGTCGGCGTGGCGCTCATGGCATTCCATATTGGATTTTTTGGCATCGGGGGCGGCATGGGATATGCCATTTCCCTGATGCTGTTTTTATCCTACCCGATTTTAAAAGCCACCGGCACGGCCATGTTGATGACATTCTGTTCCACTTTGTTTGCCGCCGGTGGTATGTTTTTACAGATCCCGGACACCGCTTTCCCGGACTCGGATGCGCAGTTGTTGATTTCTATGATGGTCGGATTGTCCATGATCGGAACCGCCGTGGGCGCTAAAATTGCGTATTCGCTGACCGAACGCCAGATTAATTTTTTAATTGGCGGGGTGGTGATTTTTGCCGGTTTGCTGGCAACCATACAAAAATGGCTGTTGCAATTTATTTAGTCTTTCCAATACTTTTTTCAGGCGCATCTTGCAAAATACGATATATCTGCTACCGCCCCCAGTCAATCAGGATCATGCAACGCGTATATTTTTTAAAAATTTATTTTTAAAAATATCAGTTGGTTAGTTAAAGAATCATGGCCTGAAAATTCGCCGGTGGATTTGGGATGATATATTTTATTTGACATTTTATGTTTTGGATTTTAGTCTGCCTTATTTTTTAAAGAGCATAATCTCAAAATGTTACTTTTTAGCCCATATATGCTTTAATATGAAAGGCTTGAAAATTGTTTTTTGATAATTTTAAATAAAATTTTATCCCGGTAAGGTTAATGCGCCCCTTAATAATAAAAAGCGTTTATTTTCCCGGCTGCATGTAAATAATTTTTGGAGGAAAGATATGGAAATCCGAAGAAGAGACTTTTTTAAGCTATCAGGCGCAATGGTAGCGACAACATTAATTAAGGAAGACAAGACAGCCGAAGCTGCGCATGCACCGGAGGTTTCCGAAGATGCTTATGGCTGTCTGATAGATACAACATTGTGCATCGGATGCCGAAAATGCGAGGAAGCCTGTAATGAACGGCATAAGCTGGCAAAACCGGAAGAATCCTATGACGAGATGGTGGTTCTTGAAAAAGAACGGCGGCCGGATGAGACCTCTTATACGGTGGTGAACAAATATTATCCCAAGAATGTCGGTACGCTTACGTGGCAAGAACGACCAACATTCGTCAAGTTTCAGTGCATGCACTGTTTTGATCCGGCCTGTGTGTCGGCCTGCATTGTCGGTGCATTAACAAAATCGCCGGATGGCCCGGTCTCTTATGATGTGGCCAAGTGCATCGGGTGTCGTTACTGCATGGTGGCCTGCCCGTTTCAGATCCCGGCGTATGAATATCACAAAGCCCTGACCCCGGAAGTCCGAAAATGCACTTTCTGCTTTGAATATGTTAAAGACGGGGGACTTCCCGCCTGTGCCCAGGTCTGCCCGAGAGAAGCCATCAAGTTTGGGAAAAGAAAAGATCTTTTACAACTGGCAAAATCGAAAATAAAAAATTATCCCGGCAAGTATGTGGATCATGTTTATGGAGAACATGAAGTAGGGGGGACCTCCTGGATGTATATTGCTTCAGAGCCGTTTGAAGAAATTGGCTTTCCAAAACTCGGAACGGATGCGCCGGCGAGGTTAACCGAGTCAATCCAGCACGCGATATTCAACCATTTTGCAGCGCCCATCGGTTTATTTGTAACGCTTGCCGGAGTTATGGGATTCAGCAATTTTTATAAAAACGGCAAAGAAACGAAAGATTGATTTATCCTTATAAGTTAATGATTCAAAATAAGATATGACTCAAAAATTGTTTAATCTATGATTTGCGAAAGGATATATTTTTATGAGTGCACATGAAAAAGCCGCTCCTGTTAAAGAAAAATTTTTAACCCCGGGAGTTATGGTTATGTTAGTTCTCATGGCAATTGGGTTTGCTTTTATTGCCGTGCGTTTGATATTCGGTCTTGGCAAGGTCACTAATCTTAACAATCAATACCCCTGGGGGTTATGGATCGCGATTGATGTTGCATCCGGCGTCGCACTGGCAGCTGGTGGGTTTACCACGGGCCTGATTGCGTATGTGTTTAACCGGGAGCAGTATCATGCGGTTATTCGTCCCGCCCTTTTGACGGCGATGCTGGGGTATACATTTGTGGGCATCGGCGTAACCCTGGATATCGGCCGGTATTGGAATATTATCAGTCCGATTTTTAACCATAACGGGAACTCTGTTCTTTTTGAAGTCGGCATTTGCGTGATGTGTTATGTTACGGTTCTTTATATAGAATTCCTGCCAATTGTGATTGAACGGTTCAAGGGACAGGTAAACCTTCCCGGGATTCTGTCAAAGCTTAACAAGGGAGTGGAATCCATTCTTTCTCTGGCTGATAAGGTGCTTGGCAAGGTAATGTTTATTTTTATTATTCTGGGGATTGTTCTTTCCTGTCTGCATCAGTCCAGTCTGGGTACATTAATGCTTATCGCGCCGTCCAAGATTCATCCCCTCTGGTATACACCTATTATGCCTTTTTTATTTTTGCTTTCCGCGTTTGCGGTGGGATATCCCATGGTGACATTTGAATCCATTATTGTTTCTATGTCGTTCCGCCGAAAACCGGAGATGGAAGTGCTGACCCCCCTTGCCAGAATTATGCCTGTTTTGATGGGAACCTATCTGGCATTTAAACTGGGCGATATGTTTGTTCGGGGAACGTATGTTTATCTGCTGGATGGGACGTATCAGACCAATGCGTTTATTATAGAGGTTGTGTTTGGGGTGTTTCTTCCTTTTTTTATGTTGTTGTTTTCAAAGGTCAGAGAATCTCCCGTATGGCTCTTTTGGGCATCCAGCCTTTTTGTGGCAGGCGTTTTGATGAACCGGATCAATGTTTTTCTGGTGGCATATACACCACCGTATATAATTGAATCGTATTTCCCGGCAGTGGGTGAGTTTTTTCTTACCATCGGTCTGGTCGCCACGTTGATGTTTTTATATCGGGTGGCGGTTCACATCTTTCCCGTGCTGGGCGCACATCCTGCCAGGATGACGACCCGTGTGGCCGGGGGTGTTTTGATTTTTTTATTTCTTTTTCAGGCAATGGGAATGGTCTTTCATTCTACAGCCGATGCTGAAACATTAAAAACCAAGCCGCTTCCGGCGATTGAAACAAGCTCGCCATCCATCGCGGATGCGCCCAAAATGTTTATGTTAGACAGCCCTGTTGTTAATGACTATACGGATCAATATGTACCGGTCCGTTTTATGCACAGCAAGCATGCCAATGTACTCAAAGACTGCACGGTTTGTCATCATAGAATATCTGTTAAGGATGAAAAGGGAGAAAACGGGCAGCTGGTTGATCGGAAAGGGCAAGAGATCACCATGGAGGAATTGACACAAATGGGGAAAACCCCGACAAAGTGTTCTGCCTGCCATATCAAGCCGTTTGAATCTGATCATCTGGATGTCCCCGGGCTGAAAGGCGCGTATCACCAACTCTGTATTGATTGCCACCGTCAGGCGCCTCAGGTATCCCACAGAAGGGGACCGGTTAAATACAGTGCCATGGTGGGAGGAGTCAATGCCCGTTCAATGGTTAGCCAGGCACCTACGGATTGCCTTGGCTGTCATGCCCAAAAAGTGCCGGATCACAGTAAACTGGTTAAGTTGCCGGATGATGTCGGGCCGATAGAGGTTACCAAAGAGTGTTTGCGCTGCCATGAAGATGTCGGGCATCAAATTCTTAAAACATCTCACTGGAACTGGCAGGGGCCGTCTCCTTATTCAGTGGGAAATGAAGACCGGATTGATCTGGGGAAACGGAGCAATACATTTAATAATTTTTGCGTTAATATAAACGGCAACTGGCCGGATTGTACCGGATGTCATATTGGCTATGGATGGGAGGATGAAACGTTTGATTTTACGGATATGACGAGAATTGATTGTCTTGTGTGTCATGACCGTACCCCGTGGCATGAGTTCGTGACCACTGAAGCAGGCTGGCCCAGGGACGGCCTGGATTTGAAACTGTCTGCGGAGAGTGTGGGCAGGCCCGAACGGGAGAACTGCGGTTCCTGTCATTTCTTTGGCGGGCACGGCGGTGCGGTAAAACACGGCGCCCTGACCCCTCTTGTTGGGGAAATGTCTTATCCGGAAAAATCCCTTGATGTCCACATGGGCGGTGAACTGGACTTTAAATGTCAGGACTGCCATAAAACCCGAAATCACAAAATAGCCGGCAGAAGTATCTCCGTGCCTGTCTCAGAAGGAAATATTACCTGCACGTACTGTCATACAGACAACCCTCATATTGACAGTTCTCTTTTGTCGCATCATTTAAATAAACATTCAAAACATGTCGCCTGTCAGACATGCCATGCACCGGTCTATTCCAAAAAGAAAGCCACGGAAATAAGCTGGGACTGGTCTGTGTTAAATGCGGAAAATGCCAATCACGGCGGCCACAGGGTCAAAAAACAGGCCGGCCAGCCCACCTATCTCTGGTATAACGGCACGTCTAAACATTATGTTTTGGGCGACCCCATCAATGAAAATGGTGTTACCGACATCGCCGTACCTGTGGGGAGCATAAAGGATGCTTCTGCAAAAATATATCCGTTTAAACCCCATGAAGGAAAACAGGTATTTGATACGGTGAATCGATATTTGTTGACATTCCAGCTCTGGAGCGGCCTTGCCCAGCATTTGGACTGGGATCGGGCGATAAAACACGCTTCACAGTATTCCGGTCTTGAATTTAGTGGTGAATACGGGTTTGAAGAGACCATCATGTACCAGAC
>JAGGYV010000192.1 GCA_021162325.1 Desulfobacteraceae bacterium
AAGCGAAAGTATAATTTTATATACATAGGGAGGCTAAGTAATGGCAACTCAAATGATTATCCGTGTTGAACCAAGCCTAAAAAATAAAGTTAGTCAGTTGGCCAAGGCTGAGGGGAAAAATTTAAGTCAACTGGTGCGAGAACTTTTAGAAAAATATACGAAAGAAAGAGACACGAGTGCCTATATTGATAATCTGTGGGATAAAATTGGCCAAAAATTTGCTCAAAACAATGTTTCTGAAGCTGATATTGAGAAAGCAATAAAACAAGTGCGGTCAAAAAATGCTTAAGGTTGTTATTGATACAAATATCTTCATTTCTTCTTTTTTTGGCGGCATCCCGAGAGAGATCATTAACTTTTGGAAAATTGGACAAATAACCCTATGTCTATCTCAAGAGATAATAGAAGAATATATTGAGGTACTCAATAGACTTGGACTGAAAGAAAAGAACGAAATAGAAAACTTAACTAAATTATTTGCCGAAGGTTACCATTCTATTTTTACATCAAAAACACCAAGCATTAAAATTGTCAGAGATGATCCGGATGATAATAAATTTATAGAATGTGCAGTGGCCCTTGACAGCAAAATCATTATTTCCGGCGACAAACATCTTAGAAATATAAAAAAATACATTGATATCGAAATATTGTCTCCAAAACAGTTCATTGAACTTTATGGATAAAGAATATTGTATAATGAGAAATGAAAAGTGATTAGAATTGAACAGTGTATATTGTATAATAAATAGTGAAAAGTAAGGAACTGAAAAACAGAACCAAGGCGTTTGCACATAGATGTGTCAAATTGGCTTTGGAGTTGCCTAATGGACAATTAGGGAAACATATTGCCGGTCAATTGATCCGTTGCTCCACATCTGTCGCCGCAAACTACAGGGCATCATGTATGGCGCAATCCAAAGCGAGTTTTATTTCAAAACTCAGTATCGTCCTGGAAGAAGCAGATAAATAAATCTTGCTTCTGGTTGGAATTCATTACTGATGAACAGCTAATGAAAGCAAATCTGGTCGCACCACTTTTAAATGAAGCAAAGGAACTGACAGCAATTTTTTATGCCAGCCGAAAAACGGCAAGGCAAAGAATTGAAAACTGAATATTGAAAAGTGACTATAATTGAATAGTGTAGCCGCCATGTCGCTTGCCATGGTTTTAAGGGGCCTTCAATCATCTCTGGATCATGAAAAAACCCTGCGACAGTCACTTGAACATGAAATCGACGAAAGAAAAAATGCAGAGCAAGATCTGAGGGATAGCGAGATGCAATACCGGCTTCTTGCAGAAAATGTGTCCGATGTTATCTGGACGATAGACAAGGCGCAACGGTTCACCTATATCAGTCCCTCGATTCAGAAATTGCGTGGGTACACGCCGGAGGAAGCTATGCTGATACCTTTAGAAAATACGTTGACGCCGGTATCATACGAGAAAGCGGTTTTCGTTATGGTGGAGGAACTCGCCATCGAAGGTGATCCCGGGGTTTTACCGGATCGTTCTCAAGTCCTTGAACTTGAGCATATTCGAAAAGACGGCAGTACGGTCTGGGGTGAATTAACAACCTCTTTTATTCGGGATGAAGACGGTTTGCCATCCGGGATTATCGGCATCACCCGTGACATCACCGATCGCAAGCGGGCGATAAAAGAAAAAGCCCTACTCGAAGCCCAACTCCAACAGGCCCAGAAAATGGAATCCGTGGGGCGCCTGGCCGGCGGGGTGGCGCATGATTACAACAATGCACTCAGTGTAATAATCGGCTTTACTGAGATGGCAATAGATGATGTGGACCCGGATGGATTGCAGCATGACAATTTAAATGAAGTCCTTAATGCCGCAAGGCGTGCGACAGATATTACCCGGCAACTGCTGGCCTTTGCCCGCAAGCAGCTCATCACCCCAAGGGTGCTTGACTTGAACGAAAATGTGGAGAGTATGCTTAAAATGCTCCGGCGTCTTATCGGCGAGGATATCGATCTTTCCTGGTTACCGGGGACGAGCCTGTGGCCTGTCAAGCTGGACTCTTCCCAGATCGACCAGATGCTGGCCAACCTGTGCATCAATGCCAGGGATGCCATCGACGGTGTGGGCAAGGTCACCATTGAAACGGGCAATGCCGACTTTGACGAGGCCAACTGTGCCGATCATTCCGGTTTTGTCCCTGGTGCGTTCGTCCAGTTGGCCGTCAGCGATAACGGCTGCGGAATGGACAAGGAAATTCTGGACAATATTTTCGAGCCGTTTTTCACCACAAAAGATGTGGATAAAGGAACCGGTCTGGGCCTGGCCACGGTCTACGGCATCGTCAAGCAAAATAACGGATTCATTAATGTTTACAGTGAACCGGACAAAGGAACAACCATCAAAATCTACCTGCCCCGGCATGAGGGCAACGCTGCCGTAATCCAGGATAAAATTACGACGGAAATCCCAACCGGCCACGGAGAAACAGTCCTGGTGGTGGAAGACGACCTGCAGATCCTGAAACTCGCCCGGCAAATCCTTGAAGGATTGGACTATACCGTATTAACCGCAGGGACACCGGGCAAGGCCCTTGAATTGGTCAAAACACATGCCGGCAAAATCCACCTGCTCGTCACGGACGTGATCATGCCGGAGATGAACGGCCGTGAACTGGCCCAACAAATGAAATCCCTTTACCCGGAACTCAAGCGCGTATTCATGTCCGGATATACGGCCAATGTCATTGCTCATCACGGTGTCCTGGACAAAGGCGTGCGCTTCATCCAGAAACCGTTCTCCAGAAGAGATCTGGCAATTACGGTTAGGAAGGCATTGGACGATTTAAGTGAGTAGAAATAAATAATGAATAGTGACAAACTCGTAAAAAGTCGGATTTCGATGGCAAAGAAAAAAGTTCCACCAAATCTTAAAATTGGCGAGGCGCGCAAATCCTGAGTGATGATCCGTACTTAGCGTACTTTGAAGAAACGAAGGATGCAGCGCAACAAAGAATTTGGACTTTTTACGAAGCCATCAATAGTGAGAATTGAAAACTTATTGCATCGCTTCGCGATGTCATTTTTACACTGAATATTAAAAAAGATGGAGCGCAGCGACTTCCATCAATATTCAATTTTCAGTATTCAATTTTCACTTTAAAGGGCGACAACGTCAAATATTCACTATTCAATTTTTAATTTTCAATAGTCGATTTTCACTATTTTCAGGACTCTTGATCTGGGTCGAGGGTATTGAAGCCAGATTTTATATTTATA
>JAGGYV010000240.1 GCA_021162325.1 Desulfobacteraceae bacterium
GAAACAGCATTTCATCTTCTTCCACACTGTCTAATGCGATCTGGTGACCGGCCTCCTCGGGGATCAGCACCACAGAATGTTTTCGGGTGAGAAACCGGACAATCGGCTTTACAATTTTCCGGGCCGTAATTGCCGGAAACAGTAGCTGCCAGGTGGTAAAGGCAGCCATATCGCCTGCCTGGGTAAACAGGTGATGAATAAAAGTAGTGCCACTTCGGGGATGACCGATAATAAATACCGGGGATTTGACTTTCACTTTTCGGAATTTCGGGAACAAAACAAAATCGAAAAAAAGCGTTGTGACGGTAAAAAAAGAATGCGTCATGAAAAACAAAATAACAAAAACAAAAAACACAAAGTGCCTGCTGAATCCGAATAATTGCCAACTGACCGCCAGTCCCTGCCGATAAAGACGCATCCAATCTTCCTTTCAGAATCGATAAATTGAGATTAAACTAACCGATTCCATCATATTTTGCAACCATTCAACCCATCAGGTTGTTGTTATTTGAATACAAGAACCTTTAAATGAAGGGCTTCCAAATAAGCATATCCATAATCTCTTAAAATGATAGATATGTTTATTTGCTGATACAGTGGTGAATCGTCAGCACAAAAAACTTTTTAATGAAAAATAACAAATAAAAAATTTCTATCCGCAAAAGTAAAAAAATACTTGACCGCCTACCGATCGGTCGGTAGAGTAGTTTTCAGTTTTTCATTCCCTCCTCATGTTCACAAAAAAAGATACGACTAAAAAAACAAATGAAACCTCAAAAAACCCCGGCAACCGCTGAAAAATTAATCGAGATTGCCGAATCCCTGTTTGCTGAAAAGGGCTTTTACGGTACCAGCATCCGGGATCTTGCCGACAGCATCGCTATTGCCAAATCTTCTCTGCTTCATCATTTTCACACAAAAGAAAATCTCTACGGTGCAGTGCTGAAAAAACTGGCAGATGAAATGACAGAAGAAGTCAAAGCCGTCCAAAAACAGTTTCCAAATGAAAAAAAACAAATTTTTGAGTTTGTACAGTTACTCTGTAATAATTCTGAAAAAAAACCCAACCGGGAAAATATCATTTTGCGGGAACTGCTGGACAACCCCAAGCGGGCTGAAAAAGCCAAAAAATGGTTTTTTATCGACTACTTTAAGGGACTGACAGACATCATAAAATCAGGACAAAGCAATGGGGTTTTTAAACCAGTGAGCCCTGAAATTTTCATTCTTCAGCTGCTCGGGGCCCATCGATACCTGATCATATCCCTGCCCACCGTCAAACAATTTTTTGATGAAAAAATCTACCGGCAGGTATTAAAAGATCACCACGCGGAACTGGAAACATTTGTCCGGGAAAGGTTGATAAAAAAATAAGGTGTTTAGGCTGAAGGCTGAAGGCTGAAGGGCAAAAAACAAATTACAACAAATGAACACATATTATCCTTATTGAAATAATGTATATCAAATATCAGGAGGATTCATGGATCGTCGAATTTTTAAAAAAGAACACGACATGTTTAGAAAGTCTTTCAGGTCATATTTAAAGGACAAAATTATACCATTTTATAATGAATGGGAAGACGCCGGCGTTACGCCCAGAGACGTATGGCTGGAAGCCGGAAAAAATGATTTTTTATGCCCCACGGCAGATGAAAAATACGGCGGGGCCGGTGCTGATTTCCTTTATTCAGTGATCATTACGGAAGAACTATATTATCATGGGTTAAGCAGCCTGTTTTGGCCGCTTCACAATGATATCGTATTCCCGTATATTGAACTTTATGCCAGTGAAGCGCAGAAAAAAAAAATGGATTCCCGGGTGCATTTCCGGTGAAACCATTCTGGCGGTAGCCATGACCGAGCCGGATGCCGGATCTGATCTGGCAAGCCTTTCCACGACGGCGGTCAGAGACGGTGACCACTATATCGTCAATGGATCCAAAATTTTCATCAGCAACGGGCAGCTGGCCGACCTTTGTGTGGTGGCCGTCCGAACCGATGAAACCGCAAGCCCCCATGCCGGGGTCAGCCTTCTGGCAATTGAATCAAACAGCAAAGGGTACCGCAAAGGAACCAACCTCAAAAAAATCGGCATGCGCGCCCAGGATACGTCGGAACTCTTTTTTGATGAATGCCGGGTACCGGTGGAAAATCTGCTGGGCGCGGAAGGCGAGGGATTCAAATACCTGATGCACAATCTTCAGCAGGAGCGACTGGTCCTGGGCATCGGTGCGTATGCCGCAGCCGAAGGCGCTTTAGACATTACCATTGATTACGTCAAAGGTAGAAAACTGTTTGGGAAAACATTGGGAAAATTTCAAAATACACGCTTTACCCTGGCAGAAATCGCCACCAAGGTTCAGTTGGCCCGATCATTTTTAGACGACCTGATTCCGCGGCATATGGCCGGAGAAGATGTGGTCAGAGAAGTCAGCATGGCAAAATACTGGCTCACGGAACTTCAGTTTGAAACAGCCGACAAATGCCTCCAGATGTTCGGCGGATATGGATACATGAGAGAATACCTGATTTCCCGTTTATTTGTGGATGCCCGAGTACAAAGGATATACGGCGGGGCCAATGAGGTATTGAAAGAGGTAATTGCAAGACGATTAAATATTTAATTATCGAGGAGACCATCATGGAATTCACCGAAATTTTATATGAAAAAAAAGACGGGAAGGCGCGCATCACCATCAACCGGCCGGAGAAATACAATGCCTGCACCACTACCACTATTTATGAACTCACCCAGGCCTTGACCGACGCATGGGTGGACACATCCGTGGGCGTTGTTGTCCTGACCGGGGCCGGCGATAAGGCATTCTGCACCGGCGGCGACCAATCCGTCCGGAAAGCCGGGGGATATGCCGGAACAGTGGCCGCCCTGCCCCTTGAAGTCGGATGGCAGCAGGTCAGTGGCCTGATACGGACCATTCCCAAACCGGTCATTGCCCGGGTCAACGGGTATGCCATCGGCGGCGGCCATGTGTTTCATGTGGTGTGTGATTTTTCCATTGCCTCGGAAAATGCAAAATTCGGCCAGACCGGTCCAAAAGTCGGCAGTTTCGATCCGGGTTACGGCACCGGCGATCTGGTCCGGGCTGTGGGCTTGAAAAAAGCAAAGGAAATCTGGTTTTTGTGCCGACAGTATACAGCCGGGCAAGCCCTTGAAATGGGGCTGGTCAATGCCGTGGTACCCCATGAAAAACTTGATGAAGAAGTGGACCAATGGTGTGCAGACCTGCTGGATAAAAGCCCCACTGCACTGAAAATGCTCAAATATGCGTTTCATGCGGAAACCGACGGGGTAGCCGGTATCACCAATCTGGGTGTTGGGGGGTTAAGCATGTTCTACGATACCGAAGAATCCATGGAAGGAAAAAATGCGTTTATGGAAAAACGAAAACCGGAGTTTTCGAAATTTCGTTAACGCACAAGCCTGATTCGCCCATTTGCTGCGTTATAAAGAGCTCGCGGTAGATCTGACTACAGCGTCACTCTTTATGCCTTGCAAATGAACGAATCAGACTCGTGATGATTTTAATCGTAAACACTGAATCCAGGCTGTCATTACGAAGAGTGAGGAACGAACGACGAAGTAATCCCCTGTCTTTAATGAGATTGCTTCGGTCGTACCTCCCTCGCAATGACAAAAAAATCATAGTTAAGGGACTTTACGTTCAACCACTGAATATAAAATATAAGGAGCTTACTAATGGCAATAAAATCAGTTATAGTTGTCGGTTCCGGCCTGATGGGCAGCGGCATTGCCCAGGTCTGCGCCCAATCAGGTATCAGTGTAATGTTATACGACACCTCGGCAGGAGCCCTTGAAACAGCAAAGCAAAAAATCGCCTGGTCTGTGGACAAATTTATTAAAAAAGGCAAATTAACCGAAGACAAAAATACGATTCTTAAACGGATCACAACATCAGATACAATTGAAGGGTTAGCGGATGTTGAGCTGGCC
>JAGGYV010000356.1 GCA_021162325.1 Desulfobacteraceae bacterium
CTTTAAATTTATCTGCTTATCCGGTTTACTCAAGTTGAGTTTAAAAGTTATTCTTTCGAATATAAGGCACTGGATTCCCGCCTTCGCGGGAATGACATAACCTCTATTCATCATACAAGAATCGACTTTGAAAAAAATAACCTTGCTTTTTCACGAATTGGAGCGGTGCAGGAACAAGGCACTTCAGTCTGAAGACGTAGTTTTTTACTTCGATGGCTGAATAACGCAGTTCCTGCGCTGCTCCGGCACGTGAGAAAGCAAGGGTCAATCGACCATGGTGAGACCCCCGCTCACGCTGAGTACCTGTCCTGTTATAAAGTCAGCTTCTTCCGAGGCAAAAAAGACCACTGCCGCTGCAATATCGTCAGCCGTTCCCATTCGCTTTAAGGGAATAATTTTGTCCATGCCGGAAAGGACCTTGCCCGCAAATGCGTCTTCGGCCTTCATGTCATCTAAAAGCGGGGTGGGGGTCGGCCCCGGGCAGATCACGTTGACATTAATTTTGTTTCGGGCAAATTCCCGGGCCATGGTTTTGGAAAATGAGATGACCGCGCCTTTGGTCCCGGAATAGACAGATTCTCCCATGCTCCCCACCCGGGCCGCATCAGACGCGATATTGATAATTTTGCCGCTGTTGCGTGTCATCATGTCTTCTGCTACCGCGTAAATGGTATTTAAGATGCCTTTATAATTAATATCAATGACTTTGTTCCAAAAATCCGGTGTGGTTTTGATAAACGGTTTCATCCGGTCCCACCCGGCATTATTCACCAGAATATCCACCGGCCCAAATTTTTCTTTAACCGCGTCAACCATTGCCTGGACGGATGAAAGATCTGTAATGTTTGTTTTGACAGCGATTGCCAATCCCCCTGCATTTTCGATTTCCGCCGCGGTTGCCACGGCTTCGTCTATCAGCAGGTCCGCGATTACCACTTTGGCCCCCTGTTTTGCCAGCGTCTCACTAATTCCTTTGCCAATACCCCGCGCACCGCCGGTGACGACCGCGATTTTGTCAGTCAGTTTGAACATGGTTTTTATTCCTCCAATGGTTTTGTTGTCATTATTTATAAATGGAGGTCTAAAGGCCTCCGCTACATCGCCCGGATTTATTGAGAGTATAGATAGTTTCAGCCTTAAGGCCATTAATTTAAGGGCATTGGTCTTTGTAATAAAGAATGTCGAATATCGAATAAGAAATTTCGAACCGCAGAAGTAAAAAAAATATTTCGAAATTCGATATTCCCTGTTCGACATTCTGCGGTTCATTTTGGAAAAATCTTTTAAGTTAATGACATTGCCTTCCACCTTCAGTCTTCCACCTTCAGCCTTCCACCTTCAGCCTTCAGTCTATCCCCCTTTACGTTATTTTCTCCCAAATGGTTGAAACCCCCTGCCCCCGCCCCACACAAAGCGTGGTGAGCCCGTATTTCGCAGACGGATTTTGTGCAAACAGCCCATCTAAAAATGCCACCAGCCGTGGCCCGGAAGCCGCCAGTGGATGACCGTATGCGATGGCGCCACCCCACTGATTGACCCGGGGGTCATCCCACGCCAGCCCCAGCCGGTCCAGGCAATATAATACCTGCACGGCAAATGCTTCATTGATTTCAATAATATCCATATCATCCATGGTCAGGCCGGTCATTTTAAGGACTTTTTTCGTTGACGGAACCGGTGCGGTGCCCATGATTTTCGGATCCACGCCTGCCACGGCAGACGCCACCCACCGCATTTTCGGTGTCAGTCCCAGTTCTTCTGCTTTTTGACGGCTCATCAGCAAAGCCGCACAGGCGCCGTCATTTAAACCGGATGAATTTCCGGCCGTGACGCGTCCGTTTTCTTTAAAGGCTGGTTTTAAAGCAGCCAGTTTGTCAGCCGTGGTGCCGGGGCGCGGGTGTTGATCCGTATCGGCAACAATTTGGGTACCGTCGGCCAATTCTGCTTCGATGGGGATGATCATTTGTTTGAATTTGTTCGATGTCATGGCATCGTTGGCTTTTTTCTGGGATTCGGCCGCATAGGCATCCGCCATTTCACGGGTAAATTCCGGGAACCGGTCATGAATATTTTCTGCGGTCAAACCCATGACCAGGGCAGACGGCCCGCCCATGACGTCTTCCGCCCGGGGGTGATGTTCGCGCATAAACCCCATAGGAACGTGACCCAAATGTTCCACCCCGCCGGAAATCAGGCAATCGGCCATGCCTGCGGCAATGGTAGTGGCGGCAAAGCCCATGGCAGTCAGGCCGCTGGCGCACATTCGGTCAATGGAGCATCCCGGGATTTCCCATCCCCAGTCGGCCAGTATGGTGATCATCCGGCCCAGCGTGCTGGCCTGTTCCTTGACCTGGTTGGTGACGCCCCAGATGCTGTCTTCAATCATATTCGGCGTAACCTGCGGGTTACGTTTAATCAGCGCCTTGAGCAACGGCACGGCCAGATCTTCAGCCCGTGTTTTCCAGAAAATTCCTTTTTCACCGGCCCGGCCAAAAGCCGTTCTCACTACATCGACTAATACCACATTACTGACTATCATAATCAACTGTCCTTATTTCAAATAAATACAAACAATTTTCCCGCAGAGGCGCAGAGAAATTATTTCTCTGCGTCTCTGCGGGAGATAATATCTTTGAGATTTATTTGGAAGTCGGTTGCGAAACGAATCATCCGACTTTTTATGAAAACGCCATAATTAAAATCCATTTTCCTGCATCTCTTCGATTTCCCGGCCGTTTTTCAAACATGAACGAATTCGGCCAGAGTGCGTGGCAACGTGATGTCTGCGTACCAGGTGCCTGAAACATGTGAGCCAGCCCCATGTTTTTTTCCGCACAGGTAACCGACTCAATTGTCTTTTAGATTGACTTTGAAATATGCCATGGCTTTTTTCAAGCAATTGCTAATCTTACCGCATCTACTGCGTCAGATGCTTTCCCGCATAGACAAACTATAGCGGAAAAGCATTTTTCTTGTACCTGCGGCAACCTCAACAATCGTATAAAATAGTTGAATATTAAAATTAATTTTTTCAGATCCAGTCAGGTTAATTTTATCATCAAGGTCGATAATCATAGAACCGACTAATTTTATGTATAGTCATACCACCCCTTGCCGGTTTTCCGGCCCAGGTGCCCGGCTTTTACCTTTCGTCGCAGGAGCAGCGGCGGGTACCACCGGGAATCCCCGGTCTCATGATACATGGACATCAATGCACCATAAGTAACATCCAGTCCCACCATATCGCCGGTTTCAAAAATGCCCATTTTCCGGCCAGACGCCAGTTTTAGCCCTTTGTCAATATCTTCTATTGTGGCAACTCCTTCTTCAACCAGGCGCATGGCTTCCATGGA
>JAGGYV010000164.1 GCA_021162325.1 Desulfobacteraceae bacterium
ACAATCCGCTGCTTTCCGGCCAGGACCGTTTTTTCAAATAAACGTTAACCGCATCCGGCAGCAGATGATCAAATTGCGGGCCCATCTGGGCAAAAAAAGCGCCCAGATTTTTAATGCTACGGTTTTTAGAAAGGGGCTGGCCCCGATGACGCAAATCCATTGCCGCACCGTCAATGACGTAGATTTCGGTGCCGGAGACCATGAAATTTCCCCAATGCGCATCATTATGGGCAAGCCCCGATTGATGCAGATTCGCCATGGCAGAAACGATTTGCCCCAGAAGCCCTGCGCGCCGAATATCCGTGGCTGCCTGGTCCCAGGCATCTAAAAAATCAACGGCCGCATGAATTCGTTGAAAGACCAGAACCCGGGCCCCTGTGAAAGGGAGAATGCCTTTAAAAAGCAAGGTGGGACTGAGAATATTCGAGGATTTTAACGCAAGAATCCCGCGTTCTTCACGAATACTGTGTTTTTCCCCCCGTCGCTGATCCAGAAAAAACTTGATGACAACCGGCTGATCATCGTAAATGCCGGCACAAACCAGCCGTTTGCCGGGAAGGTTTCGCAGAATCCCGTGGCAGGTCAATTTCACGCACTGGTCAGGGGTTTGAACGGATACGTAAAAAGGCGTCTGAATGTCATAGCCGGCCGTGAGAATGCCGCCGCCATCACCGGTTATTTTTGCCGAACGTCCATTCATAGCATTTACGCCAGATTTGTCTGACTATTCTGAAATTTTTAGAAAAAAAGTGTTCAAAAAATTTATTTTAGATCCCCGACGATTCATGTATGCCCCGGTTATTTCATGCCGGGGACGAAAGCCATTATAGTATAAACTAAAATCGTGGGGGGAACCAGCTAAATTTGATGGCTTCACAAAAAGTCCAAATTCTGTGTTGCGCTTCATCCTTCGCTTCTTCATGGTACGATAAGTACGAATCATTACTCAGGATTTGCGCGCCTCGCCAGTTTTATTCGATTGGTGGCACTTTTTTCTTTGCCATCGGAATTCGACTTTTTACGAGTTTGTCAAATTTGCCAAAACCGTATCTGAAAGCAATGTATCAGTGCATCAGCATTGCCTGTAATTTCAATCCGGCCCATGGAATCAGGTATCCATACCAAAATCCATACCGCTCTGTTTCAATCCTGCGACACCGGCCCCGACACTGGCAGTATCCTCGAATCCATGTGTTCTGAGATTGATCTGGGCTTCATACGACCGGACGCCGGTATTACAAATCAATACCAGTCTTTTGCCTTTGGGAACCTCGTCAATGCGCTGTTCAAGTTCATTATGGGGAATACTTTTCCAGATTTCCGGATACATTTCTTCAAATACACGGGCATCCGCATAAGCGCGACAATCAAGAAAAAGACAATCCCCTTTGTCTTTCTCTTGCCAGCATTGCTCAAATTCATCCAGCTCCATCGGCATATACCGGCCATCTAAAAAATTTTCCGCGGCATTGCCCAATGCATTAATGATATCCATTGCCGAAGCAAACGGGGGCGAGTAGGCAAGTTCCAGGTTGCTGATCGCATCAACGGTCGGATGGTACTGAAGAATCGACGCAACGGCATTGATACGGGTAAACATCCCGCTGCTCTCCGCACCAAAGCCCTGAATACCCAAAACCCGGCGGGTTTTTCGATCCACCACAAGCTCCAGATAAATGATTTCTTTTTCCGGATAAAAATGCGCCCGGTCAAACTGGGACACCTGAATCCCGACGGCATCAAAACCTTCTTTTAAAGCGGTTTCAACCGATAAACCTGCCCCCGCAAGACCCATATCAAAAGTTTTTACCACAAAACTTCCCACAGCACCTTTAAAAGTAGCATTCCCCCCAGCCATGTTCGTTCCAATCACTCTCCCCTGGCGATTGGCCATGGACCCCAATGGAAAAAACCCCGGCTTACCAGTAATCAAATTCGATATCTGCACACAATCTCCCCCGGCATAAATGTCCGGGTCCGACGTCTGCATCTGATCATTCACCACGATAAACCCGTTTGGAGATATTTCAATCCCTGCATCTTTCGCGAGCGCAGTATTCGGTGCAATACCGACCGCCATAATTACCAGGTCGGCAGACAAAGACCGTTTATTTGTCTTTACCCTTTCAACAGAGTCCTTACCCTCAATTGCTTCCACGGACTCTCCCAAATAAAACGACACCCCGTTTTCTTCCATGTGACGCTGAGCCATGCGTGAAAGATTTTTACTGACAAACCCGGGCATAATCTGATCGCAGTATTCCACCACGGATGTTTCAATCTGCCACATATCTGCCAGGGCCTCAGCCATTTCCAATCCAATGAAACCAGCGCCAATTACGACCGCTTTTTCAATCTTTCCTGAGGTCACCATTTCTTTTATCTGAATCGCATCATGAAGGTTACTGACACAAAAAATATTTTTCAATGATGTGCCGGGGATGTTCAATCCTTTTGGTTTGGTGCCAACACCAATAACCAGCTTATCATAGGCGAGGTCCTTCTCGCCACCGTCCCTTGATTGCACCCTGACCGTTTTATTTTTCCGGTCAACCTTGACGGCTTTTGTCCCGGGCAGTGCAGTCACGCCCTTATCATCTTGAAAGAAACGTTCATCCCGGACCATATGAAAACTCGTAGATCTGAGTTCTGATTCATCGCTCACATCTCCGGAGATAAAGTACGGAATACCACACCCGCCGTATGAAATCATTTCATCCTGATCAATTAATGTAACATTGGCATCCTGACGGAGCCTTTTAAAACGACATCCTGCTTTCGGCCCGACAGCCACAGCACCGATTATGACAATATTTTCAGACATATAATCGCTCCTTCTGTGCGTTTTTAATTAGAACCATTTATGACGGCTTCGTAAAAAGTCCAAATTCTGTGTTGCGCTGCATTTTTCGTTTCTTCAAAGTACGCTAAGTACGAATCATCACTCAAAATTTGCGCGCCTTGAATTTGAACTTTTATACTTTACCGTCGGAATCTGATTTTTTACGAGACTATCATTTATAAAAGAAAAAATTTATCCCTATTATTATGCCTGTGCAAGAAAATTTAACAAAAAATAAGTAAAAAAAGGCAGGTTGCTCAAACTCGTAAGAAAATCAAACTTGCATTAAATCTAAAAACACCGGAGCAGGGTAAATAATTACGGCTGTTTATTTTTTTACTTCATTGGCAACCCATTCCAGAAACGCCGGGTTGCCGCCGGTTGTGGGGATACTGACAATGCAGGGACATTCCGAGCTGTGGTTGGCCTTGACGATTTCAACCAGTTCCGGAACTTTTGATGATGTTGTTTTGGCAATCATAACAACTTCCGTGTCATACTGGAGTTCGCCATCCCAATGGTAAATGGAGTTCATCTGATCGATAATATTCACACATGCCGCCAGGCGATGGCTGACCAGTTCGTTTCCGATCGCCACGGCTTCGGCCTTACTTCCCACGGTCATATACACAATCGATGTATTTTCCATTGTCTTTCCTTTCTTATTTTCAATATTTTTCCGCCAGACGAATTTTTCATCAGGTCTGAGCATCCGGGTTGCGCTGTTTTTCATTATCGGTTTCAAAAAATTCCCGTATAACCTCTGCCGTCTCTTTGGGCTTTTCCATGGGAATCAGGTGACCGGCATCTTTGACCATCCGGTAAGTGCCGTCCGGAAATGTATCCGCAATCACCGGATAATCAATAAAAGCCTTATTTTCCGTAAACTCTCCTTCAAGAACACATACCGGGCAGGTGACGTCGCTTAAAATCGGCCAGGGATCATATCCCATGCTGCCCATGAACAGGGCCGCTTCTTTTTGAGGATGACATGTCAGTTCCAGGCCGCCGGAATCTGACGCCTTCATTCCATATTGAATATATAAATCCAGCATCTCATTATCCCAGGATTGAAACATCTTTTTTGATTTTAAATAGTCTTTTGCCTCTTTATCTCCCGCCCAGTTATTCCGTCGATTAATCGATTTCCCGGCCAATGGATGGTCTTCTACTTTCATCACCATGTGATAAAAATTTCGAGGCAAAAAAATTGGCTCAATCAGCATTAATTTTTCAACCGGCTGCCTGAGCTTCCCCGCAGCAATGGTCATAATCGCCCCACCCATGGAGTGACCGACCATATTGGGTAAATTCAAATCCAGATTTTGACACAACCGGGTTAAATCTTCGGCCAGAACCAGCCAGTTCAAACCCCCGTTGTCCGGATCAACCTCCCGGTGATCACAAAAATAGGGTGCAATAATTTTAAACCGGCCAGCCAGTTCTCTTGCAATGGGATGCCATAGCCATGGCAAAAAACCGGTGGCATGCAAAAAAACGATTGCCGGCCCGGACCCGTCATAAAACAAACAGGGAATTTCCGTATCCCCGATATCTATCGTTTTCAGAATCGGTGGTTCCGTCACAATCATAGGGTCTCTCTTCTATAAAAATAATTTTTCAGGCGAGCGTCTTTCCGGAACATACTGTTTTTCGATTTCACCCTCATTCCATTCTGATGAAACATACAGACTGCAATAACAGCTTCCGAATTCCGCGACATCCGGGGCCCTGTAAACACACGGACAGACAATGTCCTTATCATGATCTCTATCACCGGATGCCAATCGGCAGGGGCACCCCATATAGCCATAACGGTCTTTATTGGCAATCAAACCTTCCAGCAGTTCCAAAACCAGTTTTTTATCCTTGTTGAAAAAAAACCCCCTGGGTTCCTGTACTTTTTTTAACTGCTCATATAACTGCTCAACATTCATTATAGTCCCAGCGCCTCCTTTATTTCATCTTCCTTATAACCGACAATGACTGTATCGCCGATTTTAATGGTCGGAAAAGAACATTTCGGATTCAGTTGCTTCACATCTTCCAAAATGGCCTTGCGTTCATCCCCTTCCAGAATATCCACATCAACAAAATCATAGGCCACATCACATTCATTCAAAAAACGCTTGGTGGCCTTACAATGCCCGCAGGTACTTAATGAATATATTTTCACGTCAGAATCTGCCATATCAGAAGCTCCTTTCCTATCATTTTTTATTTAAATTTTTGCTGTTTTTTAATTTTCGCCCACATATCCCGTAAGGTGACGATTCGGTTAAATACAAGATTATCCGGGGCTGAATCCCGGCTATCCACACAAAAATACCCCAGTCGCTCGAATTGACAAGCCAATCCCGGTTCGGCCTTTCCAAGGCCGGGTTCAACTTTACAATCCTTTAGTATTTGAACTGAATTTTCATTTAAAGTGGCTTTAAAATCATCATCAGCAGCCGGTTTTTCAACAGCAAACAAATTATCATATAACCGAACCTCAGCATTGACTGCATGTTGTGCGGATACCCAGTGAAGTGTTGATTTTACTTTTCTGCCATCCGGCGCATCCCCGCCACGGGTCGCAGGATCATAGGTGCAGCGAAGTTCAATGACTTTTCCGGTTTCATCTTTGATAACATTCGTGCAGGTGACAAAATAGGCATATCGCAGCCGGACTTCACGGCCCGGTCCCAGACGAAAAAACTTTTTAGGCGGATCTTCCATAAAGTCATCCTGTTCAATATACAGCACTTTTGAAAACGGTACTTTCCGCGTTCCCATGGCTTTATCTTCAGGATTATTAATGGCGTCCATTTCCTCTGACTGGTCTTCCGGATAATTCTCGATAACCACCCGAAGCGGATTTAAAACACCCATGACACGATGTGCCTTTTTATTTAAATCCTCACGGATACAATGTTCCAGCAATGCAAAATCAACCAGGCTGTCCCGTTTAGCCACACCGATGCGTTCACAGAAATTTCTGATGGATTCAGGCGTGTAACCGCGCCTGCGCAGGCCGGATATGGTCGGCATCCTGGGATCATCCCAACCGGAAACAGCATCTCCTTCCACCAGCTCAATCAGTTTTCTTTTGCTCAACACCGTATAGCTTAAATTCAGCCGGGCAAACTCTATTTGCTGGGGATGATACACGTCCAGCGCATCCAGTATCCAGTCATACAGTTCCCGATTATTTTCAAATTCAAGGGTACAGAGAGAATGGGTAATTCCTTCAATGGAATCAGACAGACAATGGGCAAAGTCATACATGGGATAAATACACCATTGATCATTTGTCCGATGATGACGATGTTTACGAATCCGGTATAATGCCGGGTCTCTCATGATAATATTCGGGGACCCCATGTCAATCTTTGCACGCAGAACACATGCCCCTTCTTCGAATTCACCGTCTTTCATTTTTTGAAACAATTCCAGATTTTCTTCCTTCGCCCGGTTCCGATACGGACTGTCAGTTCCCGGCGCCTTCAAGGACCCCCTATTCTGCCGGATCTCCTCCGCGCTCTGGGTGTCGACATATGCGTTCCCCCGTTCAATTAATTCAACGGCATAAGCATATAGCCGCTCAAAATAATCAGAAGTAAAATAAAGATGCTCATCCCAGTTAAACCCCATCCAACGGACATCCTCCTTAATTGAGTTGACAAATTCGATATTTTCTTTGCCCGGATTTGTATCATCAAATCGTAAATAGCAAGACCCGTTGTATTCAATTGAAAGACCAAAGTTCAGACAAATGGATTTTGCATGACCGATATGAAGATATCCGTTGGGTTCCGGCGGGAACCGGGTAACCACGCGGCCATCATATTTGCCGGTCTGCATATCATCTTCAATAATATGACGAATAAAATTTGGCGGCACGGAAACTTCATTTGCTGCATTTTTATTACCACTATTGGTATTTGAACCTGACATTATATAAAACGCTCCTTCCTTAAATTCATTTTTCCGAGACAACAGGTGAATGATCTACCATACTTTTCAGATAAGAAACAATCATTTCCTTGGCAATCGGGCCGGCACCGCTGGAGCCATGCTTCCCATGTTCAATCAAAACGGAAACAACAATTTCAGGGTCTTGTGTCGGCGCATAACCGACAAACCATGCATGTGATTCATAAGAAACATTGCTTTTGTTTTTTTGACTGTCCTTTTCCATTTTTCGGCTGACCACCTGGGCAGTCCCTGTTTTACCGCTAATGTCAAATTCCTCATCATAAACATACCACCGGGCAGTGCCGTGCTTATTGTGTACGACACCCCTCAATCCTTTCCTGACAAGATCCAGCGTTTCTTTACTGACCGGAAGCTTCCCGATTATTTCCGGCTGAGCGATCTTGACATCCCGGCCTTCCACCGTTTGAATCGATTTTAAAATCTGCGGCTTAAACTCGGTTCCGCCGTTTGCAACCGCACCGAATAAAACCGCCATTTGAAGCGGTGTGACCAGGTTATATCCCTGACCAATGGCAATGGACAAATTCTCACCACCCTGCCATGAAATGCCGGTTCTTTTTTTCTTCCATTCAGCCGTTGGAATCAGTCCGCCGGACTCCAGATCCAGATTAATGCCGGTTTGAGAGCCTAAACCGCATCGTGTTGCATACCATGCCAGTCGATCAACGCCGAGTTTCTTCCCCATATGATAGAAAAAAACATCACAGGATTGTACCAGGGCATCGATGATGTTGACCTTTCCGTGCCCCTGTTCTTTCCAGCAACTGAAAACGCGATCACCATACTGATAACTTCCCGGACAATAAAAGGTGGTATTTTCATCAATTAATCCTTCTTCAAGGGCAGCAATGGCAGTAACGATTTTATAAGTTGACGCCGGCGGATAAAGACCTTGAACCGCCTTGTTCATCATGGGACGGTTGGGATTGGAAACAAGGCGATGCCACTGGTCTGAAGAGATTCCATTAATAAAATCATTCTGACTAAATGTCGGGCTGCTGGCCATTGCAAGGATGTCTCCGGAAGACGGATCCATGGCGACAACAGCGCCGACCTTGTCCTTCAGCTGCGCTTCAGCGATAGACTGTAAAGCAAAATCAACAGTTAAAAAAATATTATTCCCGGGTTCCGGTTCCACCGTATCCAGCACCTCTACCACCTGGCCGTTGGCATTCACCTGAACAATTCTACCGCCGGGAATACCGCTTAGATAGGTATCATATGCTTTTTCAACACCATATTTTCCAATAGCATCTCCGCCTTTCTTATATCTGTAACTACCGCTTTTCAGTTCATCGGCATTAATTTCCCCCAAATAACCAATCAGATGCGAAGACAACGCATCATAGATATAATTTCGACGGGGATTTGTATCAATGACGATTCCCGGAAGTTCAAACCGATGGGCGGAGATGGATGCCAGTGCCTCCCTGCCAATATCTTTTTTCAGCAGCACCGGCCGGTAACCATGTCCTAATTTCTTTTTATTAATTTTTTTATGAATCTCATCAAAAAATAGAGGAACATAGACAAATAATTTATCGATTGTCAGTTCTATCGGCTTGGCATCACAGGGAATGATGCTTAAATCAAATGAAGGCCGGTTTTCCACCAGTAAAGTGCCGTTTCGATCAAAGATCAGGCCCCGCACCGGCTTTACACGCTGAATCCGGATACAATTATTCTTGGACATTTTAAAGTAATGGTCGCCCCGGATTATCTGAAGGTAAAATAATCGCGATGCTAAAATCCCAAAAGCCACAAAAACAGCTATCATTATGCCGAATAAGCGCCTTTTGTACCAGTCGTTATCAACAGTGTAAAAATACTTATGAAAATTTTTCAAAGGCGCCATCACCTATCTAAACCGCATTTTCTGAAAAACAAAACTTGGATATCCACTTCGCTCAAGTTGAGTTTATTTTCTGGATTCCGGCTCTTGGTCGCTGCGCTCCCTGGCCGGAATGACGCGATGTGGCTTTACGTTTGTTCACACAATCACGCAATTTTAAGA
>JAGGYV010000175.1 GCA_021162325.1 Desulfobacteraceae bacterium
ATATTAAAATTAATAAAAATAATATTTTTTTAAGAAAACTACGTTGCAGGGAATTGTTATGGACTATCTCAAAGAATATTTCCTGACGTGTCAGGCAAAATGATAGGCTAATCAAGAAGAGGATGATGGTATGGAATTGAGTAATAAAGTGGCACTGGTTTTAGGTGGCATTAAAGGGATTGGAAAGGCGATTGGGCTCGCTTTGGTCAATGAAGGTGTAAAGGTCGCGTTGACACACTATGATTGGGCGGAATCCTTCGAAGAAATGAAGCAGGATTTTGCCGATACAGGTAAAGACCACCTGATTGTTAATATTAACCTTCGTAATACTAGTGAAATCAATGGGTTAATTGAGCAGGTGATCGATCGTTTTGGTCGGTTGGATATTCTAATTAACAATATTGAACGGGGCGGGTGGCCGGTGGTCCATGGCGCGTATACCCGTGAACAATGGGACCTTGAAATGGAAACCACGCTTCGCGCCAAAAAATGGGTATTTGACGCCGCACTACCCTGGCTGCAGAAATCGGAGGATGCCTGCGTGATTAATTTTTCTTCCATTGCCGGTATTGTGGGCCGATCCGGTCCGGCCAGCTACATTTTTAACGAGGGGTATTCGCTGGCAAATCGCGGGGTCTCTCTTTTAACGGAAACCTGGGCTCGCCAGGGTGCGCCTGGGATTCGCGTTAATGAAATTATGCTGGGTTTTTTTGAAACACGGCATGCGGAAAAAACAAGAGGGTGGGGACTGCTGACAGAGGATCAGAAGCAGGCCCTGCTGGACCATACGTTGTTAAAACGGACCGGAAAGATTAAAGATGTGGTTCAAGCGGTTGCTTTTATTATAAAGGATGCGCCGTTTATGACCGGTAGTGTGATCCGGATAGACGGGGGGTATTGTATTGGGAGGGATCTTGTCGCGCCGATGCCGCAAGGCGTCGAATAACTGGCGATGGCTTCGCAAAAAGTCCAATTTCTGCGTTGCATTAAATTCTTCGTCACTGCGGAGTAGCAAGCTACGCCTCATTCCTCAGAATTTATGCGCCTTGAACTTGAACTTTTTTCTTTGCCATCACGTCGTTGAATAAAGATTAACCGTTCAACGTTTATTTGAAAGCTATTCTGGACTTGCACACCTTGCCAACTTTTATGATTGGTGAACTTTTTTCTTTGCCATCAGGAGCCGTTTCTTGACGGGGCCCAAATAAGCGTTTTGATAAGTGTTCATAAGAATAAAAAAACTTGATTTGACGGTTGAGCCTGATAAAGGTATTTTTTGCAAAAAATAAATTTAAATATATATTAAGGAGTACCATTTTAATGGATCCGATAGAAAATAATGAGAAAGCCAATATCCCGCCAATTCAGCTGGATGAAAACAGCCGATTGAAGTTCAAATGTCACAAGGGGGTGTCCTGCTTTACCCAGTGTTGTCGGGGTATCAGCATTATGTTGACGCCGTATGACATTCTCCGTATGAAAAATCGGATGCAGATTTCATCAGAAGAATTTTTGGCAGTGTATACAAAACCCGAATTGCTTGAAAAGACTGATTTGCCGGTAGTTACCTTGAAATTGCTGGATGATGAACAGGAATCCTGTCCGTTCGTAAGGGAGGAAGGATGTCTGATTTATGAGGACCGGCCGACCACCTGTCGGTATTATCCATTGGGTGTCGCTTCTTTGAGCTATAAAGAACAGCAGGAAAACGGATTTTATATTTTGATCAATGAGCCGCACTGCAAGGGCTTTGAAGAAGACCAGGAATGGACGGTCAGGCAATGGCGCAAGGATCAGGGCGTGGATATCCATGATGATATCAATGCGGAGTGGACGGAACTGCTTGTCAGGAAACGGTCTATCCCCAAAAACGTTCGCCTGACAGAGAAAACAAAAAATATGTTTTTTACCGCCAGCTATGATATTGACCGGTTTAAGCGGTTTGTTTTTGAAAGCTCTTTTTTAACCCTCTATGACATTGACCCTGAGACCGTGGAGGAAATCAAAAATGATGAAATTGCGCTTTTGCGGTTTTCGTTTAAATGGCTCAAATGGCTGTTGTTCAAGGAAGGGGAATTTAAGCTGAATGAAACTGCTGTACAGCAGCGGCAGAAAAAGCCTGAAGAAAAATAGTTTTATTGAAAATTATAAAACAAAAAAGCCGGAAGCCGCTTCCGGCTTTTTTGTTTTGTTTAATAAGATTGATATGACAAACTTTCCCAATACTTGGACGTATTGATCCGCTCATCAATATCGACATTGAAAAAATCCGCAATCGGGGCCAGGACTTCCGGATTGTCGGCCTGGACCTGCCGCACCGCAGACAATACTTTTTCAATGCCGTTGTGGGTCATTTTTCCCAAAGGGCGACGGCACGGACCGGACGGCATGCCGAGAATGTTCATTAACGTCTTTACCGCCAGGGGGTTTCTGGCCCGGCAGGTGACGTCACCATAAGTGGTTTTTTCCATGGTTTTAACCGTTACCAGGTCAAACAGCGGGGAAAGTGCCGTGAAGATTTTTTCAGCTTCTGTGGTTTTTTTCTGGATTAGAAGTTTTATCATGTCGGTTAATGCTTTAGGAGCGATATTGGATAATACGGATATGGCACCGGTCGCATTGATTTCCGGGTCGGTCATCATATCCAGGGTTAATCCGTCATCTCCGGACAGGATGATGTAATCAGTGCCGCAGCATTTTCGGGTCTGTTTCATGTTGTTCAGATCGCCGGTGGCTTCTTTGACGGTTCTGACGTTTTTAAAATTCTGCGCAAGTATGGCCAGATCCTCCGGGAGCAGCTGCGCCCCGGTTCTTCCCGGGATAACGTAGGGAATCACCTGGATTGACGGGAATTGTCGGGCCACCGGTTCAACATATTCTTTGCGGATTTCCAGAGAGCTCGGCCCGTTATAGTACGGGTCTACAAGGAGCACCGCATCCACACCGGCAGCCACGGCATGCTCAGTTGCTAAAAGGGTTTCGTTGGTGTTATTGCTACCGGTTCCCGCGATGCAATCGCATTCGGTTTTTGAATTTTTTGCAACTTCCTGGATGACCCGGTTATGTTCATTCCAGTTGAGCGTCGGGCTTTCACCGGTGGTACCGACGGCTAAAATTCCGGTGATGCCATTCTGAATTTGAAATTTGATCAGTTGTTCAAGACCGTCATAATCAACGGACGTCTTTGTAAAGGGTGTAATGATTGCCGTATAACATCCAGCACGCATAAATGCCTCCTTGATTTTATCGCAAAAAATTATCCTGAATAATGGTTTTGTAAAAAATCAGAATTCCCTTAAATTATAAAAAATTAGAGCCTATTGTCAATCAAAAATGAATTTTTATATGGGATGGCCCGATCGCTTTTATAGGCGGCGGTATGCTTTGCTTATGCCCGGGGTCTCATCAATTATATCCCGTTTTTGCTTGACAATACGGATAGATTTATACAATCTTTTTAATTTGAGTTAAAAATAAATATATATGCAATTATCTCCTGATGATCGCATATATAACAAATATTATAATAATTTAATTAATTTTTTAAGGGAGGTATTATTATGTCGGATTTTTATATTAATTTATTTTTGGATGCTGAAAAATTAGAAAAAATTGAAGCAGCTGGATTGGCTGACCAGGCCCAGGAAATCGATGGGAAAAAGGCGGTTCAGGTGGGCATGACCAAGAAGGACAAAAAGAAATTAATAAAAGGGTTTGAGAGTTTAACCTTTGATGAGGGCAACGCTTGCGTACTTCCGGAAAAAGCGAATAACACCTTAATGGATATCATATTGGAAATGAAGTCCTTAGATGTTATGAAATTTGCGATTATAAAGCTTTATAATCCGCTTGCAGGAAGGGATGTCTTCGGAAGGGGTTCCGGCGGGCGTTAAGAGATAAGTTTCTATAAAGGAACATAAAACATGGCAGAAAAAAAGACGATTGAAGAATTTATTGCCGAACAGCGAGAATCCATTCAGGGAAATTCTGAATGCGGTATGTCTCACTATAATCTTGCGACCGGTTTGCTGAATTTACGACAACTCGAAGAGGCGGAAAAAGAGTTTAAAGAAGCCGTCCGGTGCAGCCCGACCCTGGCTGAAGCCTATGTGCAGCTGGGCGGAATCTGTCTTCAGCGAGGAGATCTGGACGGGTGTTTGCAGTATAGTCAGGCAAGCATCAACTCACGACCCCGGTTTGCCGAAGGGTACGGGAATATCGGGTTTGTAGAGTTTCAAAAAGGAAATATCGATAAAGCCATTGTGGCTTTGGAAAAAGCGGTCAAATTTAACAATATGTTCATTCAGGCATTTACGACACTGGCCAATGCTTATTTATTTAAAGGGATGGTGGACAAAAGCATTGAAACAAATTTAAAAGCCCTTTCCCTTGATGATAAATTCCCCATTGCCCATAATAATCTGGCAATCTGTTATCTGGAAAAGAAAGAATTCGAACTGGCGGTAAAGCATTGTGATCAGGCAACGGCGCTTGGGTATGATGTGGCACCTGAGATATTAAAAGAGGTCGATCAATATCGAAAATAAGCGCCATGCTGTAAGTCGTTTAAGGAATAGAAGGAGGACGGCGCGTTCATAGGTAGTCGTTGAACGGAAAGTCCCACAATGACAACTTTTCTGTCATTGTGCGGGAGGCACGACCAAAGCAATCTCCTTATCGACAGGGAATTACTTTGTCGTTCGTTCCTCACTTTGTGTAATGACAAACAGAATTTAAAGGTTTTTGTTCAGGCATTCGGTAGTGGTACCTTTTTTGTTGACAAAGAGGTGTTGAATTCTATATTCTACTTCTTTTCTTTTGAAATACTCTTTTGAAATACTTTTGAAATAAAAAGTTAGGGCCCTGAGTAGGTAGTTGGTTAGTCTTTGAAAAACAAATGCTGATTGTTCATAAGATTAAGAAGAATAGGGTATGCCAAGCTTAATTGTTTAATTATTAATGAAAGGGAGGTAACGATGGCAAAACACAAAACCCCTTTGCTGGACCAGCTGGAAAGCGGTCCGTGGCCGAGCTTTGTTTCCGACATGAAACAGGAAGCCGCAGCAAGGGCAAAAAATGAAAAAAATGTTGAATACCAGATACCTCAGGATGCGGTTGAAGATCTCTTGGGCGTTTTGGAGCTTTCTTACACGGACGGAACAACTCATTGGAAACATGGCGGGATTGTCGGTGTTTTCGGTTACGGCGGTGGCGTTATTGGCCGGTATTGTGATCAGCCGGAAACATTCCCGGGTGTCGCGCATTTTCATACCATGCGCGTGAGTCAGCCGGCAGGGAAATTTTACACCACCGACTATTTAAAAAAACTATGCGATCTGTGGGAGTTCCGCGGCAGTGGATTGACCAACATGCATGGCTCCACCGGTGATATTATTTTTCTTGGGACGACCACGCCTCAGCTGGAAGAAGTTTTTTATGAACTGACCCATACATTTAATCAGGATCTGGGCGGTTCCGGTTCCAATCTGCGAACCCCTGCCGACTGTATCGGTCAGGCCCGATGCGAATACGCCTGTTATGACACTCAGGATCTGTGTCATCACTTGACCAATGAATATCAGGATGAACTGCATCGACCGGCATTCCCGTATAAGTTTAAATTTAAATTTGACGGATGCCCGAACTGCTGTGTTGCCTCTATTGCCCGTTCTGATATGTCTTTTATCGGAACCTGGAAAGACGATATCCGGATTGATCAGGATGCGGTTGCCGGTTATGTCAACGGAGATTTCCCACCCAACGGCGGCGCACATGCCGGCCGTGACTGGGGTCCGTTTGATATTCAAAAAGAGGTGATTGATCTCTGTCCCACTGAATGTATGAAATATGAGGATGGCAAGCTTTTGATCAATAACAGGGAGTGTACCCGTTGCATGCATTGTATCAATGTCATGCCCCGTGCTCTGCGGCCCGGTAAAGAAAAAGGGTGCTCGATTCTTTGTGGCGCAAAAGCCCCAATTCTTGACGGAGCCCAGATGGGTTCTTTGCTGGTTCCTTTTATTGAAGTGAACAAGGAAGACGGTTATGCAGCCATCAAGGAAGTCATTGAAGCAATCTGGGATTGGTGGATGGAAGAAGGCAAGAACCGCGAACGCCTGGGTGAACTGATGAAGCGTCAGGGTTTCCAGAAGCTTCTGGAAGCGACCGGCATCAAACCGGTTCCGCAACATGTTCAGGAACCGCGGACGAATCCGTACATCTTCTGGAAAGAAGACGAAGTGGAAGGCGGTTGGGACCGTGACATTAACGAATTCAGAAAAACCCATTTGCGATAGGAGGGGTGAAAATAATGGCTTTTATATCCTCTGGTTATAATCCAGACAAGCCCATGACAGATCGGATCACTGACATCGGGCCAAGACATTTTGAAGAGTTTTATCCGGAAGTAATTAAAAAAAATAAAGGCAAATGGCTGTATCATGAAATTTTAAAACCGGGCGTTCTGGTTCATGTTTCAGAAACCGGTGATGAAGTTTATACGGTCAGGGTCGGCGGCGCTCGTCTCATGTCAGTGACGCATATTCGTGAAATATGTGAAATCGCGGATAAACATTGTGACGGCCATATTCGGTTCACGACCAGAAACAATATTGAATTCATGGTCGACAGCAAGGAAAAAGTTGATCCGTTGATTAAGGAATTGGAAAGCCGCAAGTTTGATGGTGGCAGCTTTAAATTTCCGATCGGCGGTACGGGTGCCGGTATTACTAACATTATTCATACCCAGGGCTGGATTCATTGTCATACACCGGCAACCGATGCGTCGGGAACGGTAAAAGCGACTTTGGATGAGGTCTTTTCTGATTTTCAGAATATGCGGTTGCCGGCGCATTTGCGTATTTCCATGGCATGCTGTTTGAATATGTGCGGGGCGGTTCATTGCTCAGATATCGCGATCCTTGGATATCATAGAAAACCCCCAATCGTAGATACCGCATATGTTGATAAAATATGTGAAGTGCCCTTAGCCATTGCTGCATGCCCGACCGCAGCAATCAAGCCGAAAAAAGTTAAGCTGGAAGACGGCACGACGGTTAACAGTGTTGAAATTAACAGAGAACGCTGCATGTTCTGCGGTAACTGCTATACCATGTGTCCCTCTCTGCCGCTGGCAGATAAGGAAGGGGACGGTATTGTTCTGATGGTTGGCGGTAAAGTCTCCAACCGGATTTCCGCACCGAAATTTTCCAAAGTTGTGGTTGCATTCATCCCGAATGAAATGCCGAGATGGCCGACCATGACCGAAAAGATCAAGGACATTATCGAAGCCTATGCAGCGGATGCCAGAAAATATGAAAGACTCGGTGAGTGGGCGGAAAGAATCGGATGGGAAAGATTTTTTGAGAAAACCGGTCTTGAATTTACCCATCATCTGATTGATGATTTCCGTGATCCGGCTTATTATACATGGCGCCAGACCTCGAATTTCAAATTCTAATATTATTAACTGTTTTTTCCGGGGATACGATACGGATCCCCGGAAAAAACAATATAAAAGGATATATCTATGGAATTAGAAGAGGCACAAGAAAGAATCGTTACTGCGCTGACAAAAAAAGCAAAAACCAAGTCAAAATTTTATTTTAATGATTTGTCCAAAATCCTTGAGTTAAAACCCAGGGAGGCCAAAAAGTTAGTCACTAAGCTGATAGAAACAGAAATTTTGGAATACTGGTCCAGCGGCAGCACCACCATGTATGGCCTCAAGGGTAAGGGGAAACAGGCTGGGGCAGAGCACGAAGATTGATGGCTTCGTAAAAAGTCCAAATTCTTTGTTGCGCTGCATCCTTCGCTTCTTCATGGTACGATAAGTACAAATCATTACTCAGGATTTGCGCGCCTCAAATTTGGAACTTTTTTCTTTGCCATCGGAATTCGATTTTTTACGAGTTTGTCAAGATTAATTGATTTCACGCGCTATTTTTTACACATAAATTATTGCGATGCAGGATGATTTGCCGATCGAGATTCCCAGAGTTTTAATTGCCGCCTTGCGGGGGGGATCCGGTAAAACTGTTTTATCTATCGGGATTATCGCTGCATTACGCAATGCAGGAAAAAAAGTTGTTCCTTTTAAGAAAGGCCCTGATTATATAGATGCTGGCTGGCTGGCCATGGCGGCCGGCCAGCCCTGCTATAATCTGGACACCTTTATGGCAGATGACCGTCTTGTCTGCCAGTCTTTTCTTTCCCATACGAGTTCGTCGTTATCTTCTTTGGACACCAGCAATGACATCGCCGTAATTGAAGGCAACCGGGGAATCTATGATGGCCTTGATGTCGATGGGTCCACCAGTACGGCAGCCCTTTCCAGGCTTTTAAATGTCCCGGTGATCCTTTGTCTGGATTGCACGAAAAGTACCCGGACCATGGCGGCCGTTGTTCTGGGATGTCTTCATTTTGAGCCTGATGTACAGATCAAAGGTATTATTCTTAATCGTGTTGCCGGGGCACGCCATGAAAATATCCTGCGCACCAGTATTGAAACACATTGCGGCGTTCCGGTGATCGGTGCGGTTCCCAAGCTTAAAAGCCAGGATTTTCCGGAACGGCATATGGGACTGATTCCCACCCCGGAACACGCCTGGGCCAAAAAATCTATTAATGCCGCCGCCGATGTTGTGGCAAATCATGTTAATCTAAACGAAGTATTACGCATTGCAAAAACGGCTGAGAATAAATCTTTTTCATGCAGTACTGATTTTTCATGTACTGACGATTTCTCACGTACTGACGATGATACATTGTCTGTTAGAATTGTCAGTTCCGGGAAAGGTAATGACAATTCATCCAAAAAAATTTTGCAAATGCCTAAAATAGGGATTGTGAGAGACTCGGCATTTCAATTTTATTATCCGGACAATATAGACGCATTGGCTGCTGCCGGTGCGGATCTGGTTTACATCAGTCCGTTGACTGACACGGGCCTTCCGGATATTGACGGATTATATATTGGTGGGGGATTTCCTGAAACCCATGCAAAAGAACTGGCTGCCAATCAGCAATTCCGAAATGATATCAAGGATGCGGCTGAAAGCGGACTTCCTATTTATGCGGAATGCGGTGGGTTAATGTATCTGGGGGAATCGCTGGTTTTAGATTCTTCATACCCTATGACCGGTGTCTTACCACTGACATTCGGGTTTTCAAAAAAACCCCAGGGCCATGGGTATACTGTTGCTGTGGTGGACAGGGAAAATCCGTTTTATAAAATCGGAACTGTTTTAAAAGGTCATGAATTCCATTACTCAAAGGTGTTGGAATGGCATGGCAGCGATCAGGATATGGTATTTTCCATGGAAAAAGGGCATGGGATTATTAACAATCGGGACGGACTCTGTTACAAGAATGTGTTTGCCACCTACACCCATATTCATGCTCTGGGCGTTCCCCAATGGGCAGAGATCCTGGTGCGGCTGGGAAAGGAATTCAGATTGAAGATTGAAGATTGAAGATTGAAGATTGAAGATTGAAAAACATGCCGGCAATTTACTGTATTTGTATATTAACTTCTTCCAGTTCCCTAAATAGTCCCTGAACGAAAACCCTGAAATGAATTTGTCATTACGAGAAGTGAGGAACGAATGACGACGTAATCCCCTGTATTCATGAGATTGCTTCGGTCGTGCCTCCCATCGCAATGACAGAATATTCATAATAGAGGGACTTTTCGTTCAACCACTAAAAATATAAAAAAAGCCGGGCTCATGAATTCATGCACCCAGCTTTTATCTTTTTAAATCGCTGTAATTAAAAATTATTTCTTTGCCTTTTTAGGATGACATTCTGAACATTTAACCGGACCGGCACCCCCTGATTTGTGGCAATCAACGCAGTTCGCATGCATTGCGCCATAGTAATATTCCAGCTTCATTTTTTTCCAGTCTGCTTTGGCCATGCCTTTTGGTTTTTTGGGCTTTTCGGTTTTGTCGTGACATTCCAGGCAACCCTGAACCGCGTCGTCTTCTTTGAGTTCCAGCGGTTTACCATCTTTATCATGATGGCATTCACCACAGGCAACACCGTAACCATCCGGTGCAGCGATTGAATGTTTTTTATGGCTGAACGTGCAAAGTCCCTTTTTGTGTTTGGCAAAAGCGTCCGTGTTATTCATTTCAAAAACGTCTTTCACCGCATCTGATTCCGCCGCATTAATGGATGCGCCGAAAAGAAACATCGCAACACCGACAATCGCCAATAATAAAAAAATTCGTTTGTTTTTCATTTTCACTCACCCTCCTTAAAATCATAAATATTTTTAAAAAATAATGTAATGTATTATATTTATATCATATATAGATTTAAATGAAATCAACAAAAAATTATCAACTATTGTTTGTGATGTCAATAAAAACAAGAAAATACTAAATATTTGTACCTGTTCACGGGGGTACAACTGCTGATGTGCTTTCAACCAATGGCCTGTAGGCGTTCACAGGGTGCCGTAGATGCGAGGCGTCGAGTGCATAGACGTACTTTTGTACTTCAAGTGGTCGACAACAAAGCAGGTGCGGTGCCCTGTGAATGCCTACAAATATTTAGTGGGCCTTCAGTGGCTATATTTGTCAACCAGCGAATAATAAAAAAAAATAAGGGTCTTCTTTGACGGCTTCGTAAAAAGTCCAAATTCTGTGTTGCGCTGCATTCTTCGTTTCTTCAAAGTACGCTAAGTACGAATCATCACTCAGAATTTGCGCGCATTGCCAATTTTATGAGACTGGTGAACTTTTATACTTTGCCGTCGGAATCCGACTTTTTACGGGACTATCTTCTTTGGTTTTTGTGCAAATTTATGGCATACTGCCCGGCAACGATAAATACATCGTTTTTCAATAATATAATGTGTCAGATGCCATGCGCTTGAAAAAGGACAGGAGGAATATTGAAAAATCGACCGTTTCTGAAAGCCGGTTATATCGGTTTGCTGGTGATTGTGATGAGTATGATACTCGTCACTATTTTTCCGTCCAAAGCGTCCAAAATGCCGCAAGGGTTTTTTACGCCGATTATTGCCTTTGAATTCATTGAGACAAAGGCGGAAGTGTTTCAGCTATTTGCATCAACCGACGGCACGATTCGACAAACGATGGTGGATGCCATGGATCTGGGGAATCAGCTGGATTTTATCTATATGTTCCTGTATTCACTGTTTCTGCTGATGTTTTGCCTTAAATGTGCTGAAATTTCATCGAAAAAATATTATTACATCGGTGCTGTTATTGCAGTGGCGGTCCTGTCGGCGGATGCCCTGGAAAATATACAATTGCTGGGAATTACGGCAAACCTTGAAACCGGGAATTTTAAACAATACCTGGCCTGGCTGCATTTGTTTACCTGGATGAAATGGGGCGGAATTGCCGTTATCTTCCTGGTATTGTTTTTCTGGTTTATCAAAGGCGGTATATTCTCAAAAATAATCGGCATTACCGGTGCATGGAGTTTTGCGTCAGGTCTTCTTGCATTTTTAAGCCGCTCTGTGCTAAATGAACTATTCGGCTTGACGGTTGCATTAATGTTTATCATGATGATAATTTACTGTTTGATTTATAAATATGACACTGATTGACTCGTTGAAATCCAAAGCGTTCCGGATCATATCCATTCCGGATGATTTGTCATCGCTTATTACCCATGATTCGTTGTCTGAAGCGGAACCTGTAGATGCCGAAATGACCCGTGAAGGGGTTGACGCCATCTGGACCGGCGTGGAAGATCTTTATCGCTCGGGGTGTTATCCGGGGATTACGTTTTGTCTGCGAAGAAAAGGGCGGGTCGTCATCAATCGTGCCATTGGTCACAGCCATGGGAATGGTCCAGGTGACTCTCCGGATTCTACCAAAACTCTCATGACGCCGGACACCCCTATATGCCAGTATTCCGCCTCCAAAGCGGTCACGGCCATGTTAATTCATTTACTGGCGGAACAGGGAATGATTTCCCTTTCAGATCCGGTAATGAAATACATTCCGGAATTTGCAGTCCACGGTAAACATAAAATAACTATTTTAAATGTTATTTCCCACCATGGCGGGATTCCCACGCCGCCGCGCAATGTGGACCCGGAGATCCTTTTTGACAACGAAAAGCTGGTGCAATTGATTTGTGATTTAAAGCCCACATCCAAAGATGGCGGCAGTATGGCATATCATGCCGTCACGGGCGGAACCATTATGGGGGAGATTGTCCAAAGGGTCACGGGAAAGGATATCCGGGCATTTCTGGATGAATCTATCCGGAAACCGCTGGGGTTTCGGTATTTTAGTTATGGGGTGCGTGAAGAAGATATTAAAAACGTTGCTACCAACTACAGTACCGGACTCCCGCTGATTTTTCCGGTGTCAGCCATTGCAAAAAGAGCGTTGAGTGTTGCCTGGGATGATGTGGTCCGGATTGGCAATCAGCCACGGTTTTATAAAATTATTGTCCCGGCCGCTAATCTTGTGGCGACTGCCGATGAAATGTCGCAATTCTTTCAAATGCTGTTAAACGGCGGGGAATTGAATGGGAAGCGCATTTTTAAACCATCCACCATCCGCCAGGCGGTGGCGCCGGTGGCGAAAATGGGGTTTGACGGCACGATGGTTGTTCCCATGAGATATAGCGCCGGTCTGATGCTGGGGGCGTCACCCGTCGGGATGTGGGGACCCTATTCGGAAGTCGCCTACGGCCATATCGGGTTTATGAATATTTTCTGCTGGGCCGATCCGGCGCGGGATATTTCCGTATCTCTTCAGACAACGGGTAAATCATTGATTGGGACGCATATCGGGCCGCTGGCGCGGTTTCTGTTTGGCGTGGGGCGGCATTGCAGTATGAAGGAAGCGGTGGGCGGAGACATTGGATCATTTGCTTCTTTTAAGGCCCCGTTTCAAAAAATGCTGCGCAGGCTTATTCTGGGATAGTGTTTTTCGTTTTTTTGTAACTACCGACGGGTTAATTTTCTATGAGAAATTCGGGTTAGAACTCTATGGCAAGCTGGGCGGTTGCCAGATCTTGTTCGTCGTTGTTTTCAAATTCTCCATGCAGGTATTCAACGGCCAGAGACGTGTTTTCAAAGAGTTGATAAGCGGCCACGCACCCATTTGTTTTTCCGGGAGAGAACAACCACAATCATGACTTCCTTCATATTTCGCCCCGATTTCTAGATTTTCAGTTGCCGCATACGCTATCTCAAAATTCCATGTTTCAGGCTTGAATGCCTCTCCGCCGTCAAATGCCAACGCGTCCGCTTCAAACGCGTCAATGGCCCCCAGGTATTCCGCTTCCAGAAAAATACGGTCTATTAAAGAGACGGATATAAACGCACTGAAACCGTCCACAGAATCATTGACGGCATCTCCGTCCACACCGTCTTCCCCCTGAAGACCATCACTGTCTGCAATGTTGGAAATCCATGACATTCCTGTTGTTAAACTGAGGCCCTGCAATGAGCCCTCCGGAAGTGTAAAAATCCCACTGGCGACAAAACTTTTGATGTGGTCGTCATCATCGGTTTCATCGATATCGCCGTTGAATGCCCCTATGCAAAGGTTTAGCCAGCCATTTTCACCACCGATAACGATCGCGCTTTCTCTTGTTTCTCCCAGCTCAAGGGTGAGCGGATCAGAGATAAAATGGCTTTTGAAATACCCAAACGGCACATAGCGTTTTCCGGCATTAAGATCAGACCTCTTTACCTCTGGGAAGTTTTGGTGACACCTTTTCCTGAGGATTTGGTATTTAGTGCAATTCCACCGAGCTCATAGTAAAGACGCATTTCTGTACCGGGATATTCTACTTCGGCGGCATTGAGATGGTCAAAAAGACGTAAAAGTGCACGATTTAATGCAGGCCTTGATGCATTGTGGATACGGATTTTTAACCGTCCAGCTTCAGGTTCCGGGATGATATCCGCTTCGGTAACAAATAGATCCTGTAATAAACTTCTTGCTGCCAGCAAATCCATAGTTGAATCGATTAGCAAACCGGCCATAGCAGTCTCGGCGCGATATGCAATCATGCGGACAATGTCCATAAGGCGCTTACGGCCCGGAAGCAGACGATAAAATTTATCATCTTCTTTCAATTCACCCCAGATGATATGCTTGGGCGTGTTTTTCAATTCGCCCTTCAGTGTTTCCAGTTGTTTTTCATATTGTTCGATTTGTTCCAACAATTCTGCTTTTTGATACAGCCACTTTTCATACGCTTCCTGATTGTCCCTGGCAACAGGATGCATGGTGAGCGCAGTGAAACGGGCACGACGATAGCGAAGTTTATTTTGAATAGAGTTTCGCTGCCTGTCCAGCTCTCGCCAAGAGGGGTTAATGACTGTTTCGGTGTCAGGAAGATCCATGATCCCATACTCAGAAAGTGTATCAATTGCAAAGTGTTGCTTCATATATCGGAAAAAGTTTTCCTGACACCATCGACTGAACATGCGGGCTGCCAGTTGAATATGAGGTAATTCATAAGCAGTATTGATTAGGCTGGTCTGATGTCCGGATTCGGTCAACTTCCGGACTTCCCTCAGCCAGATCTTTTTTTTGCCTGACCCAACCAGGGTGCCCATTTCAGCCAGGTTAAGGCTCACCACCTCGCCTCCCGGCATCTTTACTTCATATTTTTTAAACCGGTTTTCCGGCCATGCTTCATCGGGATATTTATGGTATGTAATGCAGGCAATGTGATGGTTTTTCCACAGTTGAGAAAAAAAATCCGGGCTGTAGCCCTCCCGATCAAAAACCATAATCAAACGGCAACGACAGGGATTTTCCTCAAGCTCCTGAATAGTCGGCTGATTGGGAACATCCTGAAGTAATCTCGGCACGATATCTGTAAGCAAGAAGATAGTGGAAGGGGAGGATGTCCCGTTCGGTCCCCCTCCGGAGGAATACAATTATCGTTGTTCCCACTGTCAACATGAAATGAAGGTAAATGAAGCGATTATAGATGTCGAGATCGCTATGGCAGAATTTGAAGGAAGAAATGTCAAAGGGTATATGCCAGTTCTCGGTTGTCCGAATTGTAACCGTGAGACAATGAAGTTTGCGGCAGACTAAAAGCCCGCCCGAAGGGCGTTAAGTTCAAGTAAGCGCTGGATGCGCTGAGGATAACAAGAGATGCGTTAAAAAATAACAACCAGAAAGTTTGGGTTTTTAAGCATAAAAAAAAGAGGCACCCCTTTGTTGCCTGGGTGCCTCTTTTTCTGACTAACTTATTGTAACTCTAAACGACAGTTACATTGACTGCTGAAGGACCTTTTTGGCCATCCTCAACAGTAAAAGTCACTTTATCACCATCATTAAGTGTTTTAAAACCGGTTGTATTGATTCCAGAAAAATGAACAAAGACATCTGTTCCATCTTCACTCTCAATAAAGCCAAACCCTTTTTTTTCATTAAACCATTTTACAGTACCATTTGCCACAATAACACCCTCCTTTTTATAAAATTCTCTTTGTTCTAAACTTTCGGGTGCCACTATAAAAATATGGTGCTGACCCGGAAGGTAACAGGCCTGATTCAAAACAAACCCGTTAAAATTCAACGTAGTATAGCCGATATTTTTTTAAAGTCAAGATATTAATCTTTTATTAAAAAACAAAATATATTTAAAAATCGAATAGTCACCTGTTATATTAGAATATGTATTCTTTGGGATGCCCCATCAGCAGACGATTTTTAGGCGTGATATCCTCAGGAATCGCCCGGGTTATGACTATGTATCCGGCCGCCCGGAGTTTTGCCGCCCGGGTCACATCAACTGCCAATGGTCCGTCGATCCAGCCTTCCAGGCCATTGGTGTCAGATAATTCAATATTATGACAGCATGGCAGGACCGCCACTCTTGCACCGGCTTTCAGCGCCAGGGTAATGACCTGATCCGTCAGCATACCGCAGGCGTGTACGGACATCACCAGGTCATCCGGCAGGATTTCAACGTCATCTATGTCTGTTTCAATATATTGAATACGATGGCGTAGCCGCGGCCATGTTTTTAAAATTGACGCAGACAGCTTGCTGGCGTTTTTCGGAATACGTGAATCCGCAACAACCGCTTCAGGCGATGTATCATCCAGCAGTAGCATAATATGAGCCAGCAGGCCGTGACCGCCGGCGAGATCCATGATGCGGCCGCCCCGATATTTCCGGCGCACCCGTCGGGCGGTTTCCCAGGATTCATACAGCTCTTTGCCTGGAAGCGTTCCTGCCCGGCAGACCGCGCGGGCGATTTTTTCAAACAGGGTATTGCCGGGAAATTCCGCCAGCTGTTTTTCCGTCAAACGGTTTTTGGTGGATTTTTTCATATTCTTTATTCTTCTTTAAACTCAAAATCTCTAAATATTTGTACTTAAAATATATTTAACACCATCGTCGGCAAACTGTTTTAAAAATCCAATCATAATGGAAAATATTTCTTTCAACTGAAACCAGCGTCGTCCGGTTAGGTTTTTGCATGTAAGCGATATTTTTTTGTTCTTTGACATTATAATTTATATCAGGCGGTCTATTTGAATTACGGATTTCATTTTGTATCTGAATGCGCAATCCTCTTACCCGCCTGATATTGACGGGCTCATTATGATTTTTGTGACAATAAATCGCAAGAAGCAGATAGGTTATCAATCCTCCAGGAATCTGGACCATAAGGCCATATTTACTTCTGGCAATGAGGTG
>JAGGYV010000254.1 GCA_021162325.1 Desulfobacteraceae bacterium
AGGCGTGTGAATTTGTCATCTGGAAGAAAATCGCGAAAAAGTCCATCTCTGCTAAAATGGCGGCAAATCTTCTTCGATACCGAAAATCAGGCCCATTCGAGGGGTTTATTTCAAAAAAAAAGAAACGGTTTCCCGCATCTCTGATTATCAGCAATGATGCAGGAACGTGGAAGGTACTGTTTGACTTCAATAAACCGGGTGATTTCAATAAACCAGGTGATTCAGCCAAATCAAATCCCAAACCTGAAACAAAATCAAACCCGCAGTCAGCCCTGTTAAAAGCACGCTCCCCTATGATACCCGCCTGTCCGTTGTGCGGGGGGAAAATCATTGAGGGAAAAAAAGGCCATGGATGCGTCAACTGGCGGCCGGAAAACGGCAATTGCCTTTTTGTGATATGGAACACGATCTCAGGTAAAAAATTGACGCCTAAAAATATCGAAACGCTTCTTGCCGGCAAAACCACACGGCCTTATGTATTAAAAGACCAAAACGGTAATAAATTCAAAGCAAAACTACGGATGGTTCAAACACCGGATCATCAATTCGCCATTGAGATAATGCCGGAAAAGGACCGTTTGCCTGCTTCGCTTTTGCAAATGCCATGCTATCGGAGTCCCGGTTAAGCCCCCCGCCTGCCCTATGTGATGTCTGAAATTTGATGGCTTCGTAAAAAGCTATGGGATAATAGTTGGCATCGCTGTATCAAAAAATAACTTTTTCCGTAGGCCGGGTTTCTTACCCGGCGATTGACATGATATATTTATTTGTCGGGAAAGAATCCCGACCTACGATTTATCGCATCGATTTTTATTAAATTATTTGGAAGTCCAGATTCTTTGTTGTGCTTCATCCTTCGTTTCGGCCAGCACAATGTCATTTTGGCCATTTTTTGAAAATCTCTGCCTTGTAGGGGCGGGGTTTATCCCCGCCCGAAACGGGAGGGCATAAAGCCTTCCCCTGCAATAGCCGAAACGATTATCAAGGCCGAAATTTGACAAACTCGTAAAAAGTCGGATTTCGATGGCAAAGAAAAAAGTTCCAAATTCGAGGCGCGCAAATCCTGAGTGATGATTCGTACTTAGCGTACTTTGAAGAGACGAAGGATGCAGCGCAACAAAGAATTTGGACTTTTTACGAAGCCATCAAATTTGATATTAAAAATATCTGCTTATCCACTTCGGTTAAGTTATCCTTAAAATTGCGTGATTGTGTGAACAAACGTAAAGCCACATCGCGTCATTCCGGCCAGGGAGCGCAGCGACCAAGAGCCGGAATCCAGAAAAAGTCCTGGCGTCGGGGCTTGAATTGTGAATTAAAACATTGAAACCTGGATAACTTTATTCATAATTCAAGCTTTGATACTCAACACACAAGCTTTGACACTCAATACATTCAATAATGGGTGTCGGCACCATCAGCATGGTGCCGTCTGTCGTTTCCGGTGCCAAGCAGTTTATCCGTTCTGCGAGTCAGGCAGATACACAAAAAAAGCATTGGCGGTTTGTCTTGAAATGGAAGATGCCAAAGAAATTGAGGCGTATCTTTCGAAAACGTTTGCTTTATAGAGTCGTTGGTGGTACATCCAAAAGTACAATAGGAGGTGCGATATGGGCAAATTATCAAATATTATTCCAGTGAGTGATTTGCGGCAGGGTGCTGCCAGGCTTTTGAAACAATTGCGAAATAATAAAGAGCCGTTGATTATTACCCAAAGAGGGCGGGCAACAGCGGTATTGATCGGTGTCGATGCCTATGAGAAATCTGAACATGAAAAAGCACTCCTGCTTCTTTTGGCCAAGGGAGATAGGGAGATAGAAATAGACGAAGGCCATGATCTGGACACTGTCTTTGCTGAAGCCGATGCCCTTTTAGCCAAAGAAACCTCGTGAAGGTTCAATTTACCCCTTCTGCCCGGACTCAATTTTTCTCTGCGTTATCATATATTCGTAGAGATAAAGTTTCGGCGGCAATTAATTTTCGGAATCGAACTGAAAAAATTTTACGAAGGCTTGAGGACTTTCCCGAATCCGGAAGAATCATACCGGAATTCCCAGAACTTCCTTATCGGGAGGTGATTATTCCGCCATACCGGTTTTTTTATAAAATCAGAGTCAATGTCGTTTGGATTGTTGCCGTGTGGCATGGTTCTCAGATTCCAAAGGGACCATGAGCCCAGGGCTAGGAGGTAACAGGGTCATCTTAATTATTAATTATTTTCTGATTATAACGGATTTAGGGGAGCGTGATCTTTTTTGGCCTTGATCATCGTTTTGGCCCAAGCAGATTTGTCATTCCCGAATGTTTCTATCGGGAATCCAGTTATGTGCTATTCCGAGCATAGATTCCGGCTAAGCTTGTCCTCGAATATTTCTATCGGGGAAGCATGGTCGGAATGACATTGTGCTGGCCGAAACGATGACTAAAGCCTCTTTTTCCAATACCAGTTACCCCAAGCCATCAAATAATTATTTTATAACCCACTGAAATAAAAGGGAATACAAACTAGACTTTTTGCTAATAATCTTATATAGTTAGAGACCAATCCCCGCTAAAGGAGGCCTCTAACTATATGGGAAAAACAGATATAATATCCGCTACCCGAAACAATAGAAGCATATGTTTGCCAATTTCTCAAGAAGTCTATGATACAAAGATTATGAAACCAGTTGATTTCAGAAATTTTATCAATGAACAAATTAATCTTTTTCCAGAACTTTTTCCACCTGAAATTGCTAATGGATTCCAGATGAAAGATATATATCATTCTAAAAAATTATCAATTCCCATCCGTAGAATTGATATTGGCGGTATTCCCCATACTATCCGCCCTTCTTTTGTAATGCTTTATTTAACCGGTAATACAGACGAAATTGAAAAAGCGCTTTTCATGAGAAAGTTTAATGTTCCTTTCTGGGCTCTAAGCTACGTTTTTGGCAGAGATCCCATGTATTGGTATAGAATCGAACAATCAATTGGCCGCAACAGTATTGTGGGGACAACTGTTCGAAATCCTCATGATTTGCCTCAGCATCTCGGAGCTGATGAAAAACATACTCGAATTTTGGGTGATAAAACCTATGTTGCC
>JAGGYV010000133.1 GCA_021162325.1 Desulfobacteraceae bacterium
ATATAGAATTGATTTACGCTGTCAGCATAACCGTTTTTTCCGCCGTGATCGGATTTCTGGTGACCATGCTCTTGTTTCTGGAAGCCCGCGTGGTCAAAAAGGGCGACCGGACCATCATCATTAATTCAGATGATGCCAAACGTATCACGGCACCCACCGGGACGACACTGCTGGCGTCTTTGTCTAACAATGACATCTTTTTACCGTCTGCCTGCGGCGGCAGTGGTTCGTGCGGACAGTGCCGATGTGAAATCCATGAAGGCGGGGGAGATATCTTACCCACTGAATTGCCTCATCTCTCCCGAATGGAGAAGAAAAATAATATCCGGCTCGCGTGCCAGATCAAGGTGCGCGAGGATATGAAAATTCAGATCCCCGCTGAAATTTTCAGCATCCGTAAATTCAACGCTACCGTCAAATCCAATCAGAATGTATCCACCTTTATCAAGGAACTGGTGGTTGAACTGGATTCCGGAGAGTCTTTTGAATTCAAAGCAGGGGCGTATATTCAGATCGATATTCCGGAATATGAACTTGAATTTGCCAGATTTGATGTGGCCGATCGGTTTTGCGCTTCCTGGGAACAATTTGATTTGTGGCAGTTAAAGGCGCAATCTGATGAACCGGTGTATCGGGCTTATTCACTGGCCAGTCCGCCGTATGAAAACACCTGCCTGCGATTTACCATCCGGATTGCCACGCCACCGCCGGGGATGCCGGATATTCCACCAGGAGTGGGGTCTTCTTATGTATTTGGGTTAAAACCCGGTGACCGTATGACAATCAGCGGGCCATACGGCGATTTTTTCGTAAAAGACACGGACCGGGAAATGTGCTTTATCGGCGGCGGCGCCGGCATGGCCCCCATGCGGAGTCATATTTTTCATCAGTTGAATTCTGCTAAAACCAAACGAAAAATTACTTTCTGGTATGGTGCCCGTTCCAATCAGGAAATTTTTTATGAAAAAGATTTTCGTGAACTGGAAAAAAATAACGAGAACTTTACATTTAATATCGCGTTATCCGATCCGCAGCCAGAAGACAAATGGGAAGGGATGACCGGATTCATTCATCAATGCCTGAAAGATGAGTATTTAATTTCCCACCCGGATCCAACGGAAATTGAATATTATCTTTGCGGCCCGCCGTTAATGATCACGGAGGTTCGCCATATGCTCGACAGTCTTGGAGTGGAACCGGAGATGGTTGCCTATGATGATTTTGGATAAATAATGGCGTCGTAAAAAGCTTCTATATAACTTCATAATGGGCGGGGGGCTAAATCGTAGGTCGGATTAGCGCGTCAGCGCGTAATCCGACAAATTTCATGGACCGGTTTGACAAATTTTTTTTTTGGTGGATTACGCGCTGACGCGCTAATCCACCCTACTATAAAACATAACAAAATACATCACTTGCCGGGCAAAAAACTCGGCCTTTCATGAACACATTTTAATTTTTTTTTAAAGTTATTTATAGGCTCGGTCCCGGACGCGGCCGGGGGGAACACTTCCAAATAACTCGTCCATAATCTTTTGAAATGATGGACAAGTTATTTTCTCATACAGTGGTGATGCGTCACCATAAAAAGCTTTTTACGATGCCATCATCTTTAATAAAAAAACCAAATTGTCATACCCGCGAAGGCGGGTACCCAGACAAAGTTAAAATAGGTTTGTAGGCCGCAGCACATTCAAATTAAACGAAGTAGATAACCGATTGAAGAGATTCTTACCTGGCTTTGATCTCACCTTTCAACAGTTGCTTCAATCCGACTAACGTTCCTTTCCAAACCGCATCCTCACCGGCCATAATGGCAACGATAACATCTTTTTCCACACTGATCTCCATAACAATTTCTTCATCATCGATTTTAAATACGGCTTCTCCCCATCGTTCCGCAGGTAAACCGGTGGCTTCACAATCATAATCCGTTCGGATTTCTCCGGTCATTCGAATATTACTCATTAGATTTTCCTTTTTTATCGGTTATACTGACCTGTTTTTATAGTTTTGAAATATTGATAAAATGAGATATACCATTATTAACATAAATTAAATCTTTATCAGAGAAGAAAAATCATGAAAAATTTAATTTGTCAGTTGGCTGAAAAATTGGCGCAGGGCAAAAAAAACGTGGTATTTACCGGTGCCGGGATCTCAACGGAAAGCGGGATTTCCGATTATCGAAGCAAGGGCGGACTCTGGGACCGGTTTAAGCCGATTTATTTTGATGAATTTATGTCTTCTGAAAAGTCGCGTATGGAGTACTGGCGGCGTAAATGTGAACTCTATGAACAACTCGATGATGCCGCCCCCAATGCCGCCCATAATGCCTTGACGGAATTGAATCAAAAAGGGCTTCTTGATATGGTCATTACGCAAAATATTGACGGACTTCACCAAAAAGCCGGGCTGCCGGATGACAAAGTGATTGAACTCCATGGCAACACAACCCGGGTCCGGTGCATGTCATGTGATGCCATTGTGCCGTTGGATGAAACCCTGGACCGGATCAAAAACGGTGAAAAAGCGCCGAACTGCACCTGCGGCGGATATTTAAAGCCGGACACCATATCGTTTGGCCAGTCATTAAGAGAACAGGATTTAAACCAGGCCATGGCGGCGTCCCAAAACTGTGATGTGCTTTTAGCGATAGGCTCTACGATGATCGTTTATCCGGCGTCCATGATGCCGGATATCGCAAAAAAGAAGGGTGCTTTTCTGGCAATTGTTAATCTTTCGGAAACCCCCTATGACAGTATTTGTGACCTGTTAATAAAGGGCAGGGCCGGTGATGTTTTGCCGCAGGTGGTTCGGCAGGTTGATGCAGTAGATGCGGTAAAATTGACGAACTCGTAAAAAGTCGGATTCCGATGGCAAAGAAAAAAGCTTCACCAAATCTTCTAAAATTGGCAAGGCGCGTAAATCCTGAGTGATGATTCGTACTTAGCGTACCATGAAGAAACGAAGGATGAAGCGCAACACAGAATTTGGACTTTTTATGAAGCCATCCAATTTAATTCTTTAAAACAAACATTTTAGTGCGTATGCAAGGGATTGAAATGAATTCAAAAACAAAAATTGGAATAATTATCTGCGATCGTTACCGCCGCTGTGCGGGAGGGAAGTGTTTTCGATCGATGAGGAACAAGGAAGGCGCTTTTAGCATATACACAGACACAGACCTTGAGCTGGTTGGCTTTGCAACATGCGATGGTTGTCCGGGAGGTAACATTGAATATACGGGCGAAGAGATGGTAAAAAATGGTGTGGAGGTTATTCATTTAGCCACCGGCCTGGTGGTTGGTTATCCTCCTTGTCCCTATATCGATACGTTTAAGGCTTTTCTTGAGAAACGGTATGAGGTCAAAGTCGTTGTCGGCACGCACCCGATACCCCAAAAGTATCTTGATATGCATACCCATCTTGGGACATGGGAGGACGCTGCATGGAAACCGCTTGTCGCGCCGACCATGAGTGATGAAGCGACCCGTGCAAGTTACGATTAAGCATCGTCACAGCAGAATATAAATGAAAGAATTCTATCAGGATAATTATAAAGACTACCAAAGCGGACGTTTACCGTAGATCCTTCTTTATTCCTCAATCCGTTTGTCAATATACTTCCGAAAAATGCCTCAATCCTCGACATTGGCTGCGGGTTTGGCCGGGATCTTTTATGGCTTAAAAAACATTAAAAAAGCCCTGGAACCGGGCGGCATTTTTTATATCTCTTTAAAACAGGGGGGAGCACACAAAAAAGGACCATACAAACAGAACCTTTTGTTTGTGGCAGGATAGAGGCTTAAGACCGATTTTCAGCAATTTAAATTTTGATGGCTTCGTAAAAAGCTTTTCATGGTGACGATTCACCACTGTATGAGAAAATAACTTGTCAATCATTTCAAAAGATTATGGACGAGTTATTTGGAAGTCCAAACTCTTTGTTGCGCTGCATCCTTCGTTTCTTCAAAGTACGCTAAGTATGAATCATCACTCAAGATTTGTGCGCCTTGCCAATTGTATATATTGGTGAACTTTTATACTTTGCCATCGGAATTCGATTTTTTACGAGGCTATCAAATTTTGAAATACGCCATTTTTCAGCTACTTAATTCAGTCCGACAAGAATTCGCGAGATTTTTTCCATAATTCAAATGATAATTTGGATATTTTTTTTAACACACCCTTTTGTGCCAATCATGATAATAGAAAAAAATAAGCGCCGTTACGTAAAGTTATAGTGCGCGCTTTTGAAAATTTTGGAATACTGTTGTTTTTAGTGTCTGGTGGCAGGGCAGGATGTTGCATTTTGTCACCAATTAAGAATTATATACACTGTCCCCGTAATTCCTGTCCCCGTAATTTATATTGTTCTTGCTTTTTCCGGGAACGTGGTACAATATTTGTATCTTCAAATTATGTACGTTCAAATTTTGTAAGTTAATTAGCAATGATATTGATACAATGGAGTATAATGTGCCAAGCGTAACGATCACACAAGAGATGTTCCTTAAGGACAATCAGGGCCGAACGTTTTCCGATGTTGTGAATGATCCGGAACAATCCTTCACCGCAGTTCTTGAATTCTTCAATGATAGCAACCGGCAACGTCGGATGAAGGAGTCTGAGATCCATCACGATCGACCGCCTATGGCTGGCGTTATCCGGGAACTTGAATCACATCCTGCCATTGATCGGTCTCTGGCAGATATACATACTAAGAGGAGCAAGCGATTACGGCAGGCTGTTGGCGTTGTAGTACGTATGATCATGGCGGCCAGTGGTTGGCAAAAAACCGGACGAAAAGGATCTCTGGGTGTAAGGGCCAGCGGGAATCAATCGGCTCCCACTCATAATAGTGGAGGACTGGCATTCTGGTTCATACGTGCTGAGCGTTACAACCGTGTTGAGGGTATGCCGTACCGATCGGTACGGGAGCGTTGTCAAAACCTCGAAACCACAGTGCCACAAAAATCGCTCAACTAAAATTGAACACGAATTAAGCAAAGAGTCATCTTCAAAACAGCTTGAATCGTTTTCCCATATTGGACCAGCGGGGACTTTTGACATTATGTTGAGTTCAACATAATTGTTCAAAAGTCCCCGCTGGTCCTTATACTGAATTAAGGAAAGGATAGGTGAATTTGAATAACCATTTTAAAAACAGACGCGTAACAACGGCATTGCTTCTTGCAGCCGGCACGGGGAGTCGTCTGTATCCCCTTACGAAAAGTATGCCGAAGTGCCTTACAAAGGTCAATGGAACGTCCATTCTTGAACGGCTTGTTGATTGTTTAAATCAGCAGGGCTTCAAACGCCTGGTTGTGGTCACGGGGCACCTTGAACATTGTATTCGGGAGTTTCTGGGAACACGGGCCGGCAACATGACCGTCGAGTATATTTTCAGCCCGCTGTATGCGACGACCAATAACATTTATTCACTCTGGATGGCCCGTGAACGTATTCATGAGCCGTTTCTGCTGATCGAAAGCGATCTTGTCTTTGATGAATCTCTGCTGGATAATATGCTTTATCCTGATAGAATTGCCGTTGCACACATGCAGCCGTGGATGAACGGCACCACTGTCACAGCCAATCAATTTAAAAAGGTTAAGGCCTTCCAGAGCGGCACGGCCGGCCCTTCAAATGAGATCAGATACAAAACGGTGAATATTTACAGTTTCTCGCGCACTTCATGGCTTTCTATTTCAAAAAAATTAGACCGGTTCATTTCAGCGGGCAGGGTACATGATTATTATGAGGCCGTCTTTGCGGACATGGTGGATAGCGGAGACCTCTCGCTTCAGACCGTCTCTTTTGACAGCAATCCCTGGTATGAAATAGATACCATTGCAGATCTCGCCGAAGCTGAGAAACTTTTTCCGATAGACGCATATAAAAATAACAATATCATGCCGCAGCCCTCAGTAAGGCCTCTGTTTCATCAAACAAGCAGACAGGCGGAGACGACGCCACGCCCCGTTTCCGTTGTTAGAATTTAAACTCATGCTTTCAATTTAGGGCGCTGACCCGTCTGCTCTTCAAGAAAATGAAGAGTCTCAAAAACAACCAACAGGAACGTATATATGAAGCAATATGATTATGAGACTCAAGCACAAAAATACGAATTCATCTCCGGGCAGCATGGCGGTTACTATCGTCATGATTTTATTGACCACGCTTATCTTTATAATCTCTATTTCCCGCCAGAGGCTGTTTTTACCAGTTTCAAAAATCAGATACATGACATTGTCCTGAACTACCCGGTTGCCCAAGATGCCCTTGCCGGTCTTATCGGAAAGCTGATCCATCAACCGGCTGAAAGGATTGTCGTCGGAAATGGTGCGGCCGAACTTATAAAAATTGTCTCGGGTCACATATGCGGTAAGTTGATAGTCCCGGTACCCTC
>JAGGYV010000372.1 GCA_021162325.1 Desulfobacteraceae bacterium
CTTCCCGGTAGGGTGGATTAGCGCGTCAGCGCGTTATCCACCAAAAAAGATTCTGTCAAACCGGTCCATGAAATTTGTCGGATTACTTGCCCGGCCAGTGATATCTTCCGTTACATTTTGTAGGGTGGATCAGCGCGTCAGTGCGTCATCCACAAAAAAAGATTCTGTCAATCCGGTCCATAAAAGGCAGGGTTTCTTACCCAGCAAGTGATATCTTTCGTTACACTTCCCGGTAGGGTGGATTAGCGCGTCAGCGCGGTATCCACCAAAAAAGATTCTGCCAATCCGGTCCATAAAATTTGTCGGATTACTTGCCCGGCCAGTGATATCTTTCGTTACATTTTGTAGGGTGGATCAGCGCGTCAGTGCGTCATCCACAAAAAAAGATTCTGTCAATCCGGTCCATAAAAGGCCGGGTTTCTTACCCGGCCAGTGATGTCTTTCATTGCATTTTGTAGGGTGGATTAGCGCGTCAGCGCGTTATCCACCAAAAAAAGAATTCTGTCAAATCCGGTCCATAAAATTTGTCGGATTACGCGCTGACGCGCTAATCCGACCTACGATTTATCCCACCATCCATTTGCAAAGCCGTCAGCATTCTCCATTCAAATAAACCAATACTCTGCTACACCCAGGTGACTTGCGGCGTATTCCGCAAAGGCATCCGATGATACTTATATTTCGGAACCCCCACCATCGCAGCACCATAGCACACATGCCCTTCCGGGAGTCCCAACGCTTTTTGAAGCGGCGGCCAGAACATGGCAGCCGCACTGAAAAAGCCACCCCAGCAGGTCCCTAATCCCAAAGACGGAGCAGCCAACTCCAGATATGTCATGCCAATCGTGCAGGCGGTCTGGGCCGTCATGTCCGACTGGAGTCCATGCGCCACAATCAAGTGGGGCGCGTCACGGCAAACCACATCAACACCGAAGTCCCATGCACCCACCACCAGATCCATATGCATTGTTGCGGCCATTGCCGGTTGTTCTTTAATCATATACCGCATCCAGTCAACAACCATACCCGTCTGCCGATAAAGTTCTTCAGAATCATAAATCACATGCCATCGCACCGGCTGGGTATTATGACCTGACGGCGCATAGGATGCGATCTCAATCAATTTTGAAAGTGTGTCCCGGTCAACGGCTTCTTTTTTGTATGTCCGGACGGACCGGCGGCTGCGCAGAAAATGCTCTGCCCGTTTTGCATCGGCAAGCCATTCTTTATTCACATCAGGACATTGTTCCGGTGACAGATGCTTGTGGGAAAGCGCCGCAGTGGGGCATACCGCCACACAATGACCACAGTTGATACACAATTCATCCGCGCCTGCCACGGGGACCGGCACGGATTTTTTATCTTTTAATTCAATAATCTTGATGGGGCATTCAGCCACGCAGATGCCGTCACGATTACATTTATCCGGATTGACTTCAAACAGGCTCATGTTACGCTCCTTTTGGTTTTTGCAGGGATTGATTCATAGTTATCATACCCTATGATGCGGGAAAAAGGATGTCAAGAAACAATAGAACGAACGCTCGTTTTCTCTTCTGGAATCCTCTGAAGCAGTGGCAAAAATTACCGTCAAAATATTATTTATAATTGAAAAGCCTGTTAACATGGCAAGGGACGCTACACACGAAAAGCTCTTTTGAAATTTTAAAATAATAACAGGACCGAAAAATCTAAATCAGATCTTTAATATGGGATACACCGCCATCATCACAATTAAAACCCTTTTTGCCCCTGCTTCACAATGCAAAAACTGTTTCTTTAAGTTTCGAGACATACAAGATCTTGAGGTTTCCAAATTTTGTAAAACCCTTCGGATTGCTATTGTAAGGTGCAATGGATGGGTTGATTATAGTGGTGAACACTTTTGAACGCCTATCATAAATGGCGGGCGGATTACTCACAAAAAAATATAAAATATTTCAAAGTACCAGTCCGTTGTAAAGCCACAAGGAATAGCCCGTCCTTTTCTGCTGTTGTTGGGGCTTGAAATACCCTCTTGACATTTTCTGTTTCATATGTACAATAAATTGTACAGGAGGTATCAAATGAAAGCCATAACATATACAGCAGCAAGACAAAATCTTGCAAAAACAATGGAAAAAGTCTGTAACGACCGTTCCCCGGTGATTGTAACACGTAAATCGTCAAACTCTGTGGTCATCATGTCATTAGAAGACTTTGAAGCCCTTGAAGAAACGGCATATCTCTTACGTTCACCAAAAAATACAAGACGATTGATCGAATCGATTGCCCAACTTGAAAACGGAAAAGGGGCTGAAAAGGAACTTATAGAGTGAAGCTCATTTTTTCTGACCACGCTTGGGATGATTATCTTTATTGGCAAAAAACGGATAAAAAAATTCTCCGGCGTATCAACAATCTCATTAAAGATACCAAGCGAAATCCCTTTGATGGTTTAGGCAAACCTGAACCCCTAAAACATGCCCTTTCAGGATACTGGTCCAGGAGAATAACAGACGAACATAGATTTGTTTATAAGGTAAATGAAAATGCTATCCTAATTGCCCAATTGCGGTACCACTACTGATCCACCTCTATAGCCCCAGCATTAATTATTCAGCAGACCGGCTTCTTTTTGTCCGGAAACCGAGAAAAAAAGCAACAGGGTCGTTATCTTAATTATTAATTATTTTCTTTCGTATTCTGTTAATCTGCCCTCTCAGCCTGCTATCATTCTGAATTATTTTTGTGATATAATTGTATCTGACTGTAATACCTGCTCCAGATATACCGCCAAAA
>JAGGYV010000248.1 GCA_021162325.1 Desulfobacteraceae bacterium
GCGTCAGCGCGTAATCCACCAAAAAAAGAATTCTGTCAAACCGGTCCATGAAATTTGTCGGATTACGCGCTGACGCGCTAATCCGACCTACGATTTAGCCCACCGTCCATTATGAAGTTACATAGAAGTAAAAAGCTTTTCATGGTGACTCGTCACCATGAAAAGCTTTTTACGACGCCATCAGATATAGGGACATCCTTTCCCCATACACTCCTTGTTTTTTGATTGTTGGGTGCAATGCGTGGCGCCGTCAGCGCGCAGAGGGATTTCTAAATATTGTTTTGACAGTTCAGCAGCCATTTTTAAGGCCGTCCATGATTCCCGCTGGCAGCAACGGGCGGCTTCCAGCTTATTGATTTTATTAATGATAATCCCGGTAATTTGCTGTACTATTTTTCTTTCCCGCGCTTTGATCGGATTGCCTTTTAACAAAACTGCAAAAGCCGTTCCAGTCCCTAAAGCGGCCCCGCACCCGCCCCAGAACCCACAGACGCCGCCGGGAATGGTTTTTCCCCGATCAATAGCTGTCTGAATGTCAGTATCAGAAACTTTTCCGCCCAGATTTCGATACGTCGCAACAATCACGCCGGGCACAATAAAATGGTATTCCGGACCATGTAACGGAATGGATGGATGGCATCGAATCATATTAAAAAGATCGATCATGTCGGTTTCATCCGTGTTTAAGCAAATGAGCCTGACAATATCTATTGCACTGCTGCTATGGCAATCATCACAAACAAAATGCCCGTTTTCGCACACGGCATTAGCTGTCTTGGCGATTCCACAAAAAGCACATTTTTTTTGCTGATTATTTTCAAGGTAAGTTAATGGACTGCCGCAAACCATGCATCCGGCCGCAAACCGGTCCGGTGCCTGGGCAATGGCTCCGATACTGACAGAATTTAAAATGTTTATCGCAGGCGCGGTTTGTTTAACTTCCTCTGCGGGTGGTTCAAAGCAGGCGCAGGTATTTTCCGCATCAATATTTTCTGCATTGCCGGCGGCATCCAGAATGAAAATCTGTTTGTCACATTTTTTTGCGGTACCCTGATCCAGGACGGCATTATGTCCCCGAATCAGCATTTCCCCGTCATCGGTGATAACTGCCGCAAACGGACCCGGATAGATGACGGGAACGTCTATGTCCTTTTTGGGTTTACAGGCAGTATATGTCAGAGAGAAAAACGAGTGGTTTTGAACTTCACGGTAAAAAAATCGTTTGATAAATTGAATATTGGTGAATCTGCAATTTTCCAGCATAGAGGTTAAATAGGGCTGGAGCATGGCACCGGATATGCATTCTCCCCGAAGCTGCTCATCATTTGCAATTTCAGGCGGGGGCGGCGAATCTGTCACCACATCCGATATCACCAGGCGGCCACCGGGTTTTAATATCCGGTAAATATCTGAAAATGTTTTTCGTTTGTCTTCAGACAGATTGATCACACAGTTGGATATAACGACATCTGCGGTATTGTCATCAACCGGAATGGTTTCAAGAAAGCCTTTTCGGAATTCAATGTTTTTATAACCGATTTTTTCAGTCACTGACTCCAGGGACTGATTTGCCCGGATGAGCATGTGATCCAGCATGTCTATGCCGTATACATGGCCGTTTTTGCCGACCTGGCGTGCGGCAATAAAACATTCCATGCCGGCACCGGAACCTAAGTCCACAACCACTTCATTTTTTTGCAGACCTGCGTCCAATACCGGGCTGCCGCAGCCATAGGATCGGATTCTGGCTGATTCCGGGATGTGGCTGATTTCAGATTCCGGGTAGCAGACCGGGTTGGCAATATCCGTATTCGGGTCGATTGCCGCTTCACTGTAAAAGTCACCCACCACCTGACGCGTTGAAGACACATTTAACACGCAGTTGGAATGGGTCAGCGCCACGCCGGTGCTGTTATGGTCACACTGGAGCAGGCGGTCTCCCATTTTCATTAAGATTTCCGGAAAACCGGCTTGTTTTTCATCCAATGCGGCACGGGTAATCAGCCACAGCGCCATTTTATTATATAACGCCACATAGGGGTCATGACCGGTAACTTTATTCCCGGCATAAAAGCTGTGGTCAATGTCCCCGCCACCCACAAGGTAGCGCAGCGGGTTTTTCATATATGTGTCATCATCTATGATGGATGCGGATCGAAGGTGTGATAATGCCGGGCTGTGCCGCCAGACGGTTTCAATGGATTCATCAATATGTCCGCACAAGGCGTGTTTATTTCCGATCAGGGCCGGGGTAGGATAAATCGATCCGTCCGGACCGATGGCTAAAGATTCCCATCCGGCATTGCCCAGATCATATCGGGTACCGGCGGTTGAAAATATCTGGGATTCCATATTGCGGACATTATCAATGACAATTGCTTTTTGGCTGGCTTTTTTTTCCGCTTTAACCAGGTGATCGAATAAAATTTCCGGCGGTACACTCATATTGGAATCCGCGTTTCCAAAAACAAACAGCCAGAGATAATGGACTTCCGAAATATTATATTTGGCTGCCACATCAACGATGTCGGTCATCTGCATGACATTCTCCGAATGCACCGCCATGGCCAGCGTTGGCTGGATATGACAGGCGGTAATAGCACTCAGATTTTTCATCAGTTTTTCATATGTTCCTGCGCCGCGATATTTATCATGAATTTCCCGGTTTCCGTCGATGCTGATTTGCAGGTGCAGGCGGTCTTTGGGGAGCTGTTTTAAGTGATCCAGGTGTTTTTCCAGTAGCAGTCCGTTTGTTAAAATGATCAGGTCGGTGTCATCATAGTTGGTTAAGATCAGCCGGCAGATTTCATCAATCTGAGGGTGCATAAATGGTTCACCACCGGTCACGTAAAACATGCGGGTGCCCAGCCGGTAGGCTTCCTCAATGCATCGGTGAATCGTATCATAGTCAAGGGTGGTCAGCGTTTTTCCGGAGCAGGAAAACAGACAGTGGCGGCAGCTTAAATTACAGCGGTCCGTAATATGAAGCCAGCATTCTTTGAGCTGATCCAGTTCCAGAAGTTGGTCCCGGCCCGGATAACTGTCTTCCTTTGAATCCGGAAACAGGGAAACAAATTGTTCGCTCCGGAGCAACCCCATATTTTTATCAGCGTTTAGCGAACCAAGATAATTGTTTACTGCATTGGAAACAGACCCGTTTTTTTGAATCTGTATTAACAGCTTATCGCCGATTTTATTGGGGACCACCCAGTTGGGTGCATCCGGGTCGATATAAACCGCTTTATTTTCAAGTTCCAACCGCTCCCAATTTAGAAATTTCTCAATTTTCATTAAATCTCCCTACAGAGTATTCGTTTATGATTTAGCGCATTGCCAATGAATACTATCCAGTGATTCAGGTAATCGGGATCAGCTGATAGTCTCTTGATCCAAGACCGATGTTTTCCGCATATGCCAGTTGGTGTTCCCATTCAATATGGGGATAGATACCTTTAAACTTATCCTCCCCCGGGCCGGTGTTGGTCGTCAGGCATGTATGGTTTAGTGCGGGTTCGCTGTTGACAAGATCGGCGCTGGCCTGGTCAATGGCCACCGGGTCTGTTGACGCAACAACGCCAATATCGCGGACAAAGGGGGCATCATTGTACGGCAGGCAGTCACACCCTGGCGATACATGATTGATGAAGTTGATAAACAAGGATTTTTCTTTTTTTGAGGCCAGCACACCTTTTGCATATTCCACCATTTTTTCCATAAAAAGCGGAACGGACTGGTTCCATTGGATTTGGACGGCTTCCTTTTCGCACACGATAATACATTCACCACACCCGATACATTTTTCCGGATTGATGGTTGCTTTTTTCTTTGCCAGTGAAATCGCTTTCTGGGAACAATGAATCACGCATTCACCGCATCCAATGCATCTTTTCTTTTTTACCTTTGGCGCGACATTAGAATGCTGATCCATTTTTCCGCGCCTTGACGCACATCCCATGCCGATATTTTTAATGGCCCCGCCATAGCCAGCCAGTTCATGCCCCTTGAAATGCGCGACGGAAATCAGGGCATCTGCATTGGCAATTTCTGAGCCGATATACACTGTTTTAAATTGTTTTTCGTTGATAGTGACCGCTGTTTCGGTCCGCCCCCGGAGACCGTCGGCAATAACCAGCGGGGCTTCAATCACTGAATAATCAAATCCATTTTGGATGGCGGTTATCAGATGATGGGGTGCATCCCCCCGGGTGCCGGCATACAGCGTATTCGCATCGGTCAGAAAGGGAAAGGCACCCACTGATTTAATTGATTTTACAATGTGACGAAGATAGATAGGACGGATAAATGCCGTGTTACCCAGTTCGCCAAAATGAAGCTTAACAGCTGTAAGGTCTCTTTTTTTTATCCGGTTGTTTAATCCGGCATGGGTGAGCAGTTTATTCAATTTGGAAATAAAATTTTCTTTATATGTCGCCCGAAAGTCGATGAAATAGACGTTGCTTGACATGATATGCTCCGATTTGAATTTTACGTTTAATAAAGTTATATGGTTATCCACTTCGCTCAAGTTGAACGCATTAAGCCAGTAAATCAAGGAACTATTTTCCTGGATACCCACCTTCGTGGATATGACGACCGTCGATTTTTTAATGATGAATAAAGGTTATGTCATTCCCGCGAAGGCGGGAATCCAGTGCCATATATTCGAAATAACAATTATTAAGCTCAACTTGAGTAAACCGGATAAGC
>JAGGYV010000225.1 GCA_021162325.1 Desulfobacteraceae bacterium
CCGACACGGGGAGGATTCAGCAAATACAGCCCTAAACGGATTGATATGATGATCCGGGATATCACAGTGGCGGCATCTGACAAAATTAATCGGGGGTTGGAGATTTTAAGTGTTCAGCCGGAAGGCACAACAGCGGACCTTGTTGCAGTAAAAGACCTTATCGATCAGGCAAGGTTTGTGGCACCAAATGGTATAAAAGCCGGCGATATGACCCAAGGACAATGGAATGCTATCAATGAAAAACTTGAAACTATCGAAAAGTTTCATCGCAATTGGGAAAATAATCGAGATGCGGATCTTTTGAGGCAATCGGCAGAAATTTTTGAGGAGATTGCCAGGGGACTTGAAAAAACGATGTAATTATCTCTTTGGGGGGTATGTTATGAAAAACAAGCAGACGCAAATAACCCGTCGAAAATTTATAGAGTTGGGTGCCGTAGGAGTTGCAGGTCTGGCGTTTGGAACAGGTCTGCCGGGATGCGCTAAACCTTCTCATCCTAAAGTGAAACTTATCCCCTTGTCTGAAAGACCCATCGCAGACCTCACTAAAAAACCCAATATTATTTTTCTTCTTTCAGATCAGCACCGACATGATGCCATGTGATAAGAAGTCGTTGAGAACTGACGAAAGATTGCCTATTCTTTGGTGTTCATGCAAAAAATAGTTGATTCCGTGTAAATTGGAAGCTATGGTTCCAATATGAATACTTATATTAATCGAATAGTAACCGAAAAAATCACTCGTAAGTTAAAAACCACACCGGTGACAGCGTTACTCGGTCCGAGGCAGTGTGGTAAATCAACCCTTGCCAAGGCACTTATTTCAGAAATTAAAAATGCCATTTATCTTGATCTGGAACGAACATCAGACCTTAATAAGTTGCAGGACCCGGAAAGATTTTTTAGGTTTAATGCCGATAAATTAATTTGCCTGGATGAAATCCAGCGGATGCCGGAAATTTTTCCACTCCTGCGGGCCATTGTTGATGAAGACAATCGCAACGGCCGGTTCATGGTACTTGGATCATCTTCGCCTGATTTATTAAAACAGACATCGGAGTCCCTTGCGGGCAGAATATCGTTTATAGAGCTTACACCGTTTCTGGGCAAGGAGATAGAAGACAATTATTGCACCGGCAAACTGGAGGAACTCTGGTTGCGTGGCGGTTTTCCGCGCAGCTTTCTTGCACCGGACGGAAAGGAAAGTTTTGAATGGCGTCTTGATTTTATCAGAACCTTCCTTGAACGTGACATTCCACAGTTTGGATTCAATATTCCGGCCAGGAGACTTGAACGGTTCTGGACCATGTGCGCCCATTTACAAGGGCAGTTGCTCAACGCATCAAAACTCGGAGAATCCTTAGGCGTTAGCCATCATACGGTTCGTTCTTATATGGATATTTTAGAGCAGACTTTTGTGTTAAGGGTGTTAAAACCATTTGAAGCCAACTTAAAAAAAAGGCTTATAAAATCGCCGAAAGTGTATATCCGGGACACAGGGCTTTTGCATACGCTTTTAGGACTTGAAACCCATAACGATTTGTTGGGGCATCCTGTTTACGGGGGATCATGGGAAAGTTTTGCAATTGAAAACATTCTCTCACTTGTTCCAGGCTGGAGTTCATCTTTTTTCCGTACGGCTTCAGGAAATGAGATTGATCTTATTTTGGAGAGAGGCGATAGAAGAATTGCGATTGAATGTAAAGTCTCAACTGCACCGAGCGTTGGCAGGGGCTTCTGGAGTGCCCTTGGTGATCTTGGAAATCCGCCTGCCTGGATTATTGCGCCGGTGAAAGATGTCTATCCCATAAAAAAGAATGTCATGGTTTCTTCGATTCATGATTTTATTAATCACATGCATGGGATCTGAAAGCGTTGTCGGATATGAATCATTTTTTTTCAGATGGCAAAGGGAGGAGACTCATACTGATGGGTGTGGATTTCTTTCAGGAGGTAGTCGGTCTGTAGATGCGATTGTGTCTCGTCAAGGATGAAATAGTAAATTCAGGGAAATATTTCATGAAAGCAAAATGTTGCGGAAAATATATATCGGGTGAAATCTTTATTTTACTCATTGTGTGGGTGTTTTTCCTATTATTGCAAATTATTCAACCTGTGGCAGCCGAAGCAGCCGAAGCAGCCGAAGCAGCCGAAGCAGCCGAAGAAGTCCGAATAGGTATCCTTTTTGATATCCAGAAAAAGGATCGCCATATATTTTTAGAGCAGCTAAGGCAGGAAGTGACCTCTCTTCTCGGCAACAAGTACGACATTGCAATTCCTTTAGAGAAGATAAAGACAGCATCATGGTCCCGCCAAAGCATCTTGCAAGCGTATGAATCGTTAGCAGCTGATGACAGCGTGGATATCATCGTTTCCGTTGGGGCGTTTAATGCGGCGGTTCTTAGCAATCTTTCAGCTTTTTCGAAGCCGCTGATTCTCCTGGGCATAATGGACTATGCGTTGCAGCAAGTGCCGATAACCAAAGAGAAAAAATCCGGCATTCATAACCTTACCTATATTTTATTTCCTCATGATTTTGAAAATGTTTTTAATGACTTTTACGATATTTTCCCTTTTAAAAAATTAACGGTCATCATTGACAAAAAGCTTTTGTCTCTTATTCCGGGTGCGGATGAAAAATTTAAGGCAATTGCTGCTGGTAAAGGTGTTGAATATCAAATAGCGGCCTATGATGCCGGAATAGACGATGTCATCGGGAGTTTCCCGCCTGATACGGACGCCGTGTTACTGGCTGGACTGCCTCGCATGCCGGATGCGGAAAGGCAAAAGCTGATCGACCATATTAATTATTTGCGATTGCCGAGCTATGGTTTTCGAGGCGTCTATGATGTCAAACTTGGCGTTTTGGCCGGTTCCGCTCCGGAAACAAATATGCAGAAAATTACCCGGAGAATTGCCTTAAATATTGAAAAGATTCTGGCTGGATTGGCGCCGGCAAATTTTTCGACTTTGCTTACTTTCGAAAAACGTTTGACGCTCAATATGGAGACTGCCAGGAAAATTGATTTTTCTCCAAAATGGGCAACCCTGGCGGGTGCGGAACTGATCAATGAGGAGATCGCAGGCAGTGATCGCGTACTTGACTTTGGGAAAATCGTTCACGAATCCTTGGCTTCCAACCTGACGCTTCACATCGAAGCGCAGACGGTTAATTCGGCTGTGGAGGATGTGTCAAAAGCCAGGTCAGGCCTGCTGCCGTCTTTGAATGCGTCAGCCACAGCAACAAAAATTGATGAAGACAGCGCTGGTTTACAGGCTGAAGAGATGACAAGCGGGGCGTTGACGCTTAACCAGGTTGTCTACTCCGACCAGATTTGGACAAACCTTGCAGTGAAAAAATATTTATTGAGCTCCGCCGAGTCAAAGCATTATGAAGTTTTGCTCAATACAGTTCTGGACGCCGGTGTCAATTATCTTGATATCCTGCGCAGCAAAACAAACCAACGCATCCGGAAAAATTATCTTAATCTTGTGAAACGCAATTATGAGATCGCGGAATTCCGCGAAAGAGTCGGTTATTCAGGGGCCGCAGACGTATATCGCTGGAAAAGCGAACTTGCCACTTCCACGAGTGACCTCCTGTCGGCCCAAAACAATGTCAGAATTGCCAAGATGCGGTTGAATGAATTCCTGTTGAGACCGATTGATGAAGAATTTGTTGTCAAGGATATCGAATTAACGGAACAACTTTTTCAGCGGTATGGCGGGGACGAAATCCGCAGGTCTGTTGATACCCCAAAGTCACTTGATTTGCTGACTGATTTTCTGGTAATTGAAGCAAAAAATAATTTACCTGAGATTAACCAGTTGCAGGAGGCCATTGCAGCTCAAAAGCGTATTCTTAGCGCTAACAAGAGAAAACGATTTATACCGGTAGTCAATCTTCAGTCAGAGGCAGATTATGTTTTTTCAAGGGAAGGAGAAGGCTCTGATGTGGCGTCCGGCAATGACACAGGCTGGAGTATAAGCCTTAATGCCTCCTGGCCGCTTTTTGAGGGCGGGGGAATCAGTGCAGACGTTCGGCGGGCTTTGTCGGAAAAGGAGAAATTGCAAAAACAGCTTCATGACACGACTCGCAAAATAGAATTAAACGTGAGAAGCGTCATCCTTGACCTGCGCGTTAAATCGGCAAATCTCCGGCTCACAAAAGAGGCGGCTGAAGCGGCAGACAAAAACTTTGAATTGGTCCAGGATTCTTACTCAAAAGGGGCTGTCTCCATCGTCAACCTGCTTGACGCACAGAATGCCGCCCTGGCGGCAAATCAATCGGCGGCCAACTCAGTCTATGAATATTTTATCAGTCTGCTGGATGTTGAGAGAAGCTTTGACGGCTTTGCAGTTATTACGCCACTGAAAGAACAGAAAGCTTTCTTTCATCGATTTCAAGAATTTATGGCCAATAAAAAGGACGGACAGTTAACCCAATAATGCGAGAGATAATAATGAATAAAAAATTTAACAGCCTTTTTTCATTTTTCATTTTGTGTATCTTGATTTTGCCCGGATGTTCCGGAAAGGTTGAAGAAAAAGAGGAAATACTCCGTCCGGTCCGATATCAGCCGATTCAAAAGAGTGACATAAAAAAAACAAGGTCTTTTTCCGGTGTTTCTGCCGCCGCAACGGAAATGAAGTTGAGTTTCAGGATCAGCGGTGCTTTGGAAACCATTAATGTGAAGGTCGGTCAAAAGATTAACAAATCCGTAATGATTGCATCAATTGATGATTCAGATATCCGGATACAGTATGAAGAGGCAAAGGTCGCCATGCTCAATGCTGAAGTCCAGAAGGATAATGCAAAAGCAAATCTGGTGCGGGTCAGAGAACTGTATGAAAACAATAATGTGCCGCTCAGTGAATATGAAAATGCTAAAAATCAATATGCTGCAGCCAGGGCGGAGCATGAATCGCGAATTAAAAAACTTGCTCTGCAAAAGAGCCAGTTAAGTTACAGCAAGCTTTTTTCACCTATGGCGGGTATTGTGTCGCAAGTCCCTGTTGAGAAAAATGAAAACGTAAATGCCGGCCAGGTGATTACACTTCTTACATCGGACAAAGATATAGAAGTTGAGGTTGGCATTCCTGAGGCCTATATCTCACAGATCAAAGCCGGTGATAGTGTCTCTGTTGCCTTTTCTTCCATTAGAGACATGTCTTTTCCGGGAACCGTTACAGAGGTTTCTTATGTTGCTTCAGGTGCCTCTACTTATCCGGTCAGAGTCAGGCTCGAAAAATCGGCCGACGATATCCGTCCGGGAATGCCGGCCAACGTAGAATTTACCTTCTTTTCGGAGCATGAAGGGAGCTTGATCGCACCGAGTAATGCGGTAGCTGAAGATCAACAGGGAAATTATGTTTTTATTGTGACGGAAGGACCGGAAAAAGACACGGCTACGGTTAATTGGAGGAAGGTGCGTGTCGGAAAACTGACGAATGAAGGGTTTATCGTGTTAGATGGGGTAGAAGAAGGGGAACTGATCGTTATTTCCGGGATTAGCAAGATAACTGACGGTATGAAAGTCAGATTTTTGAAGTAAATAAGCAATGTTATCAAAATTGACAGTGTGATTTCAATAAATCCGGGGTGTAAATGTGAATTCACGTACAACCTATGTAGCGGAAGGCTTTAGCCTTCCAATTTTCCATGACCTGAAGCTCACGGTTTTATGGAGGTCTAAAGACCTCCGCTACATCGTCCGAGCTTATTGAGAAGTTACAATTGACACACTTGTAAAAAACTTTTCATGATGATTCGTTACCATGAAAAGCTTTTTACGACGCCATCAAAATTGTACATAGAGGCCGAATGAATTTAACTGAACTGGCAATAAAAAATAAGTGGCTGTTTTTCTCCCTTTTGGCGGTCGTTCTTTTTTCCGGTGTATTTACTTTCAAAGATATGCCGCGTGATGATATGCCGCCGTTTCTTATAAGGGCTGTCAACATCGTATCCGTCTTTCCCGGCGCCGGTCCTGAACGGGTTGAGATGCTGGTGACCGATCCCATTGAAAAGGTCGTGCAGGAGATTCCGGAAGTTGATTACATAACAAGTGAATCCAGGACAGGTATCTCCATCGTCACTGTCAGAATTAAAGACAGTGAATTCGATCTGCGACCCATTTTTGACAGCATCAGGAGAAAAGTTGAAGATGTTCAAAGGGGATTGCCCCAAGGGGTGGTGCCCAATATAAACGATGAAATGGGAGATGTTTTCGGCATTCTTATAGGGCTTACCGCTGACGGGTATACCTATGCCGAACTCACGGATATCGGCGATGATATCCGTGACGGACTCATCAAGATTCCTGACGCCGCCAAGGTCGAAATAGTTGGTGACCAGGAGGAACGTATTTACGTTGATTTTGACAATGCCCGTCTTGCGGAACTCGGACTTTCAAAAAAACAGATAGAAAATGTTATCTCCGGTACGAACATTATTTTCCCCGGCGGAGATATCAGGATTGGCGATGAACGGATAATACTTGAGCCCACCGGTAATTTTGAATCAATCGTTGATTTAGAAAAGATAATTATACCCTCTGATTCGAGTAACCTTATTATTTATCTTGGCGA
>JAGGYV010000172.1 GCA_021162325.1 Desulfobacteraceae bacterium
GCGTCAGCGCGTAATCCACCAAAAAAAGAATTCTGTCAAACCGGTCCATGAAATTTGTCGGATTACGCGCTGACGCGCTAATCCGACCTACGATTTAGCCCACCGTCCATTATGAAGTTACATAGAAAATCATCCCCCGAAAGAAACTTCCGGTATTTCCACAATTGCCTTGCTGCTGGCTTCAATGGACGCCATTTTCCCTATAGTAACCGGTAAAATCGCCTGAATAAAATACTCGGCGGAGCGCACCTGGCCTTCATAAAAGGCGACATTTTTGTTTTTATTGATTTTTTCAAGCCGGGCCTCGCCTTCAAGATCGCCAAGCAATTCAGCCAATTTGGGAGCTGCTACATTAGCCCGCCACAACAGCATCCAGCCCATGATCACATCACCCATGACATCAAGAAAAGGGAGTGCATGAGAAAAGGCAACCTTAAAATCAAGTGACATGGCGGTTTTTCCCATATGCATGGCCACCCCGCCCAGTCGGTTGACGGCTGCATCCAGCAGGTCAGCAAGACCTTCAAGGCCCTTTGTTTCTTTGGCCTGGGCAGTCACTTTCTGAATTTCACCCAGAAATTCCATAAAAATCGCACCTTTTTTCATGCCCATTTTTCTTCCCAGCAGATCCATAGCCTGAATTCCATTGGTGCCTTCATAGATAGAATTAATTTTTGAATCCCGCATCAGCCGCTCCACCGGATAATCCTTGGTATATCCATATCCGCCGTAAACCTGCATCGCCTGTACCGTACATTCGAAACCACGGTCCGTACAGTAGGATTTAATAATCGGGGTCAGGATTCCGATAAAATCATCAATAGCGATTTTCTCTTCTTCCGTTTCCGCCAAATCCATTTTATCAAACAGGGATGCCACATAATAAACAAAACTCCGCATTCCCTCGGTATGGGATTTCATCCACATCAGCATTCTGCGGACATCCGGATGCCGCATGATACTGACGGGTTGGGCGTCCTTATTCATCATATCAGCAAGATCCCGGCCCTGGATTCTCTCTTTGGCATAATTAACTGCATAAAGATAGGCACAGGAAGCATTAAAAAGACCGATAGCGCCGACGCCAAGACGGGCTTCGTTCATCATGTGGAACATGACCCGCATGCCTTTGTTTTCTTCTCCCAGCAGTAAACCGCGGCAACCGCCTTTCCCGCCGAATGCGAGCTGACAGGTTGGACTGGCATGCAATCCCAGTTTTTCCTCAATAGCGGTACAGACCACATCATTCATCTCTCCGAGAGATCCATCGTCATTGGCCCATACTTTGGGGACGATAAACAACGAAATCCCCTTGGTTCCGGCAGGCGCTCCCTCAATTCTTGCCAGCACCGGATGAACGATATTTTCTGTCAAATTATGTTCGCCGCAGGTAATAAAAATCTTGTTCCCTGAAATCGTATAGGTGCCATCATCATTTTTTACTGCCGTGGTGGTCAACGCGCCGACATCGGAGCCGGCTTCCGCTTCTGTGAGCACCATGGTTCCGCCCCATTGACCGGAATACATTTTGCTTAAATACACTTCTTTTTGTTTATCCGTCCCGAAAACTTCAATCATTTTCGCTGCGCCATGAGTAGCAAACCCGAATGCGCCAAATGAAAAATCAGCACCCACAAGATATTCCGCCGCCGCCTGGGAGATCAGATGCGGAAGGCCCTGGCCACCGATTTCCGGATCCTCCGTCATAGCAATCCATTCCCCTTCGCAAAACAATTTATAGGGGCGATGAAAGCATTCCGGGACCGTCACCTGATTATTTTCAAACTTTAAGCCGACCTTATCGCCTTCTTCATTGACCGGAAGGATTTCCTTGATCGCAAAATTCCGGGCTTCGGTAATGATCATGTCGAACATCTTGCGGTTCATGTCCTTGTAGCGCTCATGCCTGGTAATCTCTTCCAGCCCAAGCTGTTCATACATTACAAAATCAACATCCCTTCGATCTGCAATTTGCTGTGCCATGGTGCATTCCTTTCATTTGTTTAAATTATCTGCAACAACTTATTATAAAATAATCTAATACATTATCAAATAGTTATAAACCCGAACAATTTGATAAAATCGGAGGACTTGACTGTTATTACGTGTTGAACACAGATCGTCGTGTCTTATTTTGACGATCTTCATAGAAAAATCGTTCCTCTTCAAATGCCGGACGTAAATCACTCAACCATTTGGCATTTTTATCATATCGCGCAAAAAAGGGTTTCCCTACCCAATCCGGATTTCTTCCCTGCAGAAATTGCAGAACAAAAACTTTTTCTCCGCATACGTCTGTAACGCCAAGCACCTGAATTTTTCCCGGGTGCGCAGACATGCTTGGTCCTCTGACCGTTCGGGCCAATCCACTGACTTTCTGGTACGCACGCCGAAAAACGTTCCATGCTTCTTCAAGATCCACCCCAAAATAATGGTGGGTGCCGGTGTCTCTGACGACAAACATATAATAGGGAATACATCCCAGTTCCACCTGCGCCTGCCACATTTTTACCCACAATTCCGGCTGGTTGTTAATATGTTTTAACAAAGGCGACTGGGTTCTGATCTCCGCACCGGTTTCTTTTATCCTGTTAATGGCATCTTTAACTGCATCCGTCTCCATTTCCCGGGGGTGATTAAAATGTGCCATAATGGATAAATGTTTTCCCGACCGGGTTATTCTATTAAAAAGATCAAGCAGTTCTTCCGAATCATCATCTGCAAAAAACCGATATGGCCAGTAGCTCAATGCCTTGGTGCCAATCCGAATTGTTTTCAGATGCCGGATATTTGCCTTTAGAATCGGGTTAATATAAGTTGCAAATAACTTCGTACTCATCACCATGGGATCACCGCCGGTAATTATCAGATCGGTTATTTCCGGGTGAGCCTGGATATAATTGATCAGCAGGCGGGTTTCGCGCATGGCAAACTTGATGTCATTCATCCCGACAAACTGCGGCCACCGAAAACAAAACGTACAATAAGCATGACAGGTTTGCCCGTGACTGGGAAAAAATAAAATAGTTTCCCTGTATTTATGCTGACTTCCTTTTAATTTCAACCCATTATAAGAGGGGATATTACTCTCTTGTCCGGCTGGCTGTGGATTCAGTTCCCACCGGATTGTCATCGCCGCCTGGTCGATCTCCTCTTTTCCGGCTTTTTTCTTTAGCAAACCGGCAATTTTATCATATTGATCCGGCGCAAGCATGTCTTTTTGCGGAAAATTAAGAATAAAAATCGGATCATCCGGTACATTTTCCCAGTCGATCAGCTCCTCAACTACGTAATTATTCGTTTTAAAAGGAAAAACCCTACCGACAACTTCTATTGCCTCTATTTGTTCCGATGACAACCGGCTTACCTGAGAAATTTGCCAAAAATTTCGAAGTGTAAAAGATTTATAATGGGAAAACGACTTCGGGGTTAAGTAATCTCTTGATAATACAGAACTAAGTGGACTTTCAAAAAAAGTTTGCATCTGTTTTCTCCTGCCTCTACTTGTTTACCGGCTCCACGATTTCCACGGCCAGAAATTTAACGGGCCACATAACTTAAGGACCGCCTCTTAAACGGCATCAGCTAAAATTAAACAACAAGTAGAACCTAATCAATTTTTTATATTAAATATTAAATATACCACTCAATAGCCCATAAATCAATGAAATAACGAAGCAAACAAATTATTCTGTAAAAAAACAAATATCAATTTGCCATTCCAGTCATCTTATTACTTTTCGCCAAATCTGTCAGGCACGCATCTTTTTTTTTCCAGATCCCATTCAACCAGTTCTGAAACCGGGACTTGAATTTCGAGTCGTTGAAATAGTCGCCCAAGACTTCTTCTGTAATCGGAATTTTTTCTATTCTTACAACTACTTCGTTTACTTCTCCGCAAAAAAACGGCCAGAACTTTTTAGCCCCCTGGGGATAATGAATGGTTACATTTAAAATTGTTTGCAGCTGTTTCCCCAGAGCGTCTAAGACCAGAGCGGTCCCCCCGGCCTTTGGGCATAAAAGATTTTTATAGGGAGACTGCTGTTTTTTGTGTTTTTTAGGCGTAAACCGGGTTCCTTCCACAAAATTCATCACAGAGACCGGCATGCTTTTAAATTTTTCACAAGCCTTTCGCGTGGCTTCTAAATCCTTACCTTTAAGGTGCGGATTTTTTTCTAAAAATTCTTTTGAATACCGTTTCATAAATGGATAATCCAGCGCCCACCATGAAAAACCCAGCACCGGAATCCAGACCAGCTCCTTCTTGATAAAAAATTTCAGAAAAGGAATCTTATTAATAAAAATCTTTTCAAGAACAAGAATATCCGTCCATGTCTGATGATTGCAAAGAACCAGGTAAGAATCATTTTTCTTCAAATTTTCAAGGCCCTGAACATCCCATCGAACATTCTGGGTCAGGTCAATAATTGTATTATTCCAGCTGTTCCATGAGACACACACAAACGTAATGGCTTTATTAAAAATTTTACGGAAAGCGGAAAACGGAATTAAAAATTTCAAAATACCGACAATAAACAAAGGTATCATCCACAACAGCGTATTGCCTATAGTCAAAGACAAAGCCGAAATGCCACGAACCCGACCGAATAATTTTTCCCGCACAGCAGTCTCCTTAACCTGAACTGAACCTGTTTTAAAACCTGCCATAGCAAAAGATAAATAGTCAAAGTAATTAATATATTAAAAGATCAAGAGAATATCAAGAGAGGGATTTTAAAAAAAGAAACTTTGTTTTTGAAAAAAATTGAAGGGAAGGGAAGGGAAGGAAATTGTTATAAAATTTTTCCGCCACAATATATAGATTTACCATTTGGAGTAACTTGGCAATGATTGCTATTGTCTGTTGCAGTGGGATACAGATTTTTGCGCCGAGCACTGTTGATGGCGTCGTAAAAAGTCCAAATTCTTTGTTGCGCTGCATCCTTCGCTTCTTCATGGTACGATAAGTACAAATCATTACTCA